>JBFXJV010000082.1:0-10640 GCA_050174515.1 Methylocystis sp. | reverse complement strand
CTCCGCCCCAAGTCCCATACACTGGCCGTAACGCTCGAGCAGATTCGAGCCGAACTCCCTGCCGAGCCAATCACCGCAGTGAACTCCGACGATCGCGCCGGCGGCCGCGGCGACGACGACCTTTACGATCACCGTCGTCCCGGAGAGCCGAGCGAATATCGCCGCGCCGACCAGCAGGGTTTCGCCCGGCAAGGGCAGGCCGGCGCTTTCAAGCGCGACGACGACAAAAATCGCCCAATAGCCGTACGTCGAAAGGAGTGAGGCGATCTGCGCCTGATCGAGGAGATGGGTCATCCACAGACAAGCAAGAGCTGGTTCGATTCCTCTCATTTAGGCGCAATAATGTTGATGGCGACGTCGCCGCAGCCACGTCGCCACTCATTTTAAAAGGAGCGTCGGCTCGAATAGCGGTCAGTGATACCGCAGCGTATTGTCGCGCGCGGCGCCGAACGCATAGGGCGGCGTCGCCGTCATCGTCTCGCGATCGAGAAAGAAGGGATCGCGTTCCAGCGCCGCTTCGAGCACCTCACGCAGTCCTCTGAGCAAAGGCTGGTCGTCGCGGACGACTCTGACGCGCAGCGCTTCCTGCGCCGCTTTGTCTGACCGGCTCGCGAATTCGCGAACTGCAAGCACGACATATTTGCCGACGCTCAGTCCTTTGTCGCCGGCGGCCGTACGCACGCGCTCGGCGAACTGCCCGCCAATGCTGGCGAGCGCCGCCTGAGCGACCTTGTCGTTAGAGCAGGAATTGATCAGATCCGCGATGACCATGACGTTCCTCCGCCCCTGCCTCCGCCCTTGAACGTTCCAGTTTCCTGGAACACTTTGTCTGTCGTGGCTTTCCCCACGACGCCGCTCCTCTTCGCGCCTCAGCGGCGCGTTTCTCCCGCCAGAGTTACCCACGTAAGATGAACCTCATCTGTATAAGAATTGGCGAATACGCTTCATCCCCATAATCGGATGAGCGCCTAATGCCGACGTATAAGGCTAACGGCGCAAGAGCCGAGAGACCTTCGCTCCCCATGCCGTGCGCTGCTGCCATCTAACCGAAAGCCGTGACAGCTTCGCGACGGAAGGTCGTCAATATATCAAGAACAATTCGATTAGCCGGGCTGAGGCCGCAGCTCGACTTTTTACTCAACTCATGGCGAGAGCAATCGTTCCCGGCGGCAAAAAAATTCGTAGCTGCAGCGCAAAAATTTTAGGCGCCAAAAATTGTCTCACCAACTGCCGACGTTAGGCGCAGAAGCCCAGGGTTCGGTTGGCGGCAGCGGCGCGCCCTTTTGCAGCAGCTCAATCGAGATCATGTCCGGCGTTTGCACGAAAGCCATATGGCCGTCTCGCGGCGGACGATTGATGGTCACGCCGGCCGCCTGCAGGCGGGCGCAGACTTCGTAAATATTCTCAACAGCGAAGGCGAGGTGGCCGAAGTTCCGCCCGCCGGCATATTCATGTTCGTCCCAATTGTAAGTGAGTTCGACAAGCGGCGCGTGTTTTTCAGTGGCTTCGGCGGCGTCCTCGGGCGCAGCGAGATAGACGAGCGTGTAGCGCGCCTTCTCGTTCTGCGTGCGGCGCACCTCCTTCAGTCCGAGCACATCGCAAAAAAATTTGAGCGACTGGTCGAGGTCGGCGACCCGAATCATGGCGTGCAGATATTTCATATGCGGCATCCTATCTGATGGATTGGCCATCGTTCTAACATCTGGCGTCGTCGGTTTGTGTGGCGGCGGTCCGCTTGCTAGAGGCTAGCGTATACGGAAATTGGAGCGGCGCGGTGAGGTGACCGAGACGAAGGCCCTGCCGAAAGCGGCGACGAGCGTCAAGCTTGCGGCCGCGAAGGCTTCGATCGCCGCGAGCGCTGTTCTTGCAGTCGCGAAGCTCGCCGCCGGCCTGTGGTCAGGCTCGCTCGCGCTGCTGTCGGAATCCGGCCACGCGTTCGTCGATACGGGCGCGACGGCGCTGACGTTTTTCGCGGTGCGGGAAGCGGAGAAGCCCGCGGACGAGGAACATCACTACGGACACGGCAAATATGAGGCGCTCGCGGCGCTGATCGAAACAGGCTTCCTCTTCGGTCTGGCGTTGTTCGTCGCTGGCGAAGCCTGGCGGCGCCTGCAGGAGAAGAATGTCGAAATCGACGTGGACTGGCCGATCTATGGCGTGCTCGTCGTCTCCATCGCCATCGATTACGTGCGCTCCCGTCAGTTGAAACGGATCGCAAAAGCGGAAGGCAGCGACGCGCTCGCCGCCGACGCGTTGCATTTTGCGAGCGATCTCGTGTCGTCGGTGTTGGTGCTGCTTGGTCTCGTTGCGGCGCATTACGGGTTCGAGCGCGGCGACGCGCTCGCCGCTTTCGGCGTCGCAGCATTCATTGCGGTCGCCGGTTTCCGGCTGGGCCGGCGCACCATCGACACTTTGCTTGACGCCGCCCCGCGCGAGCTTGCGCCGCATCTCCAACGCGCGATCGCCGATGTGCCGGGCGTCATCGCCATCGATTCGCTGCGCCTGCGCACCATCGGTCCCGACATCGTCGGCGAGGCGACGATCGGCGTTGCGCGGGGCTTGCGCGTGGAGCAGGCGGCGCGGATCAAATCGGCCGTGGCCGACGCCATCGCCGAAGTGACGCCGCGCGCCCGAGTCACGCTGGCGGTCGAGCCGCAGGCGCTCGATGACGAGACGATTGCGGAACGCATCCTGCTGGTCGGGTCGCGCCGCCATATTCACGCCCATCACGTCATCGCTCAGCAGATTGACGGCCGCCTGTCGATCGGCGTCGACATCGAACTCGACGGCGCCATGCCGCTCGGCCACGCGCATGCCGTCGCCGCCGATTTCGAAAACGCATTGCGCGACGAATTCGGCGCCGACGCCGAAGTCGAGACTCATATTGAACCGCTTGAAATGCGCTTGCTCGCAGCCCAAGCCGCGGATTCTTCGGTTGCCGGCGCGATCGAGGCGGCGCTCGCTCGCGTCGCCGCTCAGACTCATCCGCCCGCGAAGATGCAAGACATTCGGGTCCGCCAAACCGCCGGCGGCTTAGTCGTCAACTTCCGCTGCCGAATGGACGCCGGCGTGTCGGTGCAGAACGCACATGACGCGCTCGATGAAATCGAGCGCCGGACCCGCGAGGACTTTCCCGCCATATTGCGCATTGTCGGCCGCGCCGAACCGGCTGACCGCCAAGCGCCGCATAGCCAAGAAGGCGCGCTTGGTCTATGAGAGACGCCATGAAGCAGGAGCCGGACGTCGCCGCAGACATCGCTTCGATGCCTTTCGAACAGGCGATGCAGGAGCTCGAGCGCATTGTCGGCGATCTGGAGAAGGGCGCCGTGTCGCTCGACGAGTCCGTGAAGCTTTATGCCCGCGGCAAGGCGCTGCAGGCGCGCTGCGAAACGCTTCTCGCCGAGGCCGAAGCCCGCATCGAAAAAATCACTCTTGGCGAAAACGGCCAGCCGACGGGGGTCACGCCTTTCGACGTCGAGTGATAGCCTTTGTGATTTGTGAATTCTGTTTTGAATAGGAGTATTGCCATGGCCAAGAAGCTGGTCATTTTCTGCGACGGCACATGGAACGAGTTGACCGAGCGCGGCACCAACGTTTTACGAACCTTGCAAGCGATTGAGAGCGGTGATGGCGGCGGCGGCGCGCCACAGCTCGTGCACTATATCGCCGGCGTCGGCACGCGGCGCGGCGAAAGATTCAAGGGCGGAACCTTCGGTTATGGAATCTCGAACAACATCAGGGACGCTTATTCCTTCCTTGTGAGCAATTACGAGGAGAATGATGAAATTTATCTATTCGGTTTCAGCCGGGGCGCCTTCACGGCGCGCAGCATCGCGGGTCTGGTGCACAATCTCGGCATTCTGAGGCGATGCAACATGCCGTTGGTTTCGATCGCCTATGGACATTACAAGGACAAGGCCGACGGCTGGCGGCCGAAGGGCGCAGACGCCGCAAAGTTTCGAAGCGACTACTGCCATCCCTGGCCGGTAAAGATCCGCTTTCTCGGCGTCTGGGACACCGTCGGCGCCTTGGGCGCGCCTTATGGCGAATTTCTGGGATATCTCGTCGACAGATTGTTCAGGTGCAGTTTTCATGATGTGACGTTGAGCGAGAGCGTCGACAGCGCCTATCATGCATTGGCCGCGGACGAGCGCCGCTGGCCGTTCCGTCCGACGCACATGGCGCTCACCGACCACCATCGGCGGCGAAACGAGAAGAATTTGGCGGAACGCGGATTTCCGCTCTACAAGCAAAAATGGTTTCCTGGCGTGCATTCCAATGTCGGCGGCGGCTATAGCCGATATGGATTGTCCGATTGCGCCCTGGAATGGATGGTCGAATGCGCGCGCCAAAACGGACTGAACGTCGCTCGGCTGGACGAGGCAAAATTTTCCAAGGATCGCCTTTTCAAAAAGGACTATTCGCAGCCCATCGAAAAGAGCCAGAAGCTCTATTATCAGCTGCTGACCGCAACTTTTGTCAAAGCGCCGTCGCTTCTTGGAATCAAGTCGGTCTATCCTCGCGGCGACGCTGAACTCGTCAAACACCTCACTTGGCGCGGCGACTATATTCGTCCGATCAGACCGGACGAGGATATCGACGCGGTGCTCGAAAAGCGGTAGGTCGTCAAGGCATACGACAAAATGTGGAGCGAACTCGAAGCAAAGCGGTCTCGCGGCGCTTGAGGAGCGCTACAGGTCAATCCGCCTGTTCCTCCGCCGCCGCGCAATCCTACACTTTTCCCCTCAAGGGGAGGGGGTAGATGTCGCTTCTACAGCCTTGGGCGCATCAAGCCTTGTGACGAATTTGCGCCGCTCGGAAGGCGCGCCGCCGCCGCGTCCGCCAAAAAAATTAAACGTCCGGCCGGGCCGTTAACCTTCAGAGCGGGCGCAAGTTAACCCATGTTTCTCCAAGCTTAAATTGAGCGCGACGCGCAGACGTTGGGGTGGGCGCAACGCACGCAAAAAAACTTTATATTTCAATATGATACTAGATATCATCAAATTTTATGCGTTTTTGTAGCGCAAAATTATACTTACCGGAAATCGTTGAAAATCTGAACGCTTTCGCGTAAAATGCGGCAGAAATACTTTCATAGACAGCAAAACAAGAAAACTAACTTCGCCTCATGTCACGGAGGCGGGTTATGTTGGGTGTCGTCAGTAAAGCGGTTATGGCTCTCGGGATGGCGGGCGCGGCGCTTGTCGCGATCAACACGAAAAGTTTCGCCGGATCGGAAACCGCGACTTTTGCGACCATCGGTTCGGAAACCAGCGTGCCATACGGCTGGGTGGATTTCTGCCAGCGTTATCGCGGCGAATGCCGGAACGATGAAACCGCGCCGCAGGACATCGAGCTCACCGCCGCCGTCTTTCGCAAGATCGCGCGCATCAACGCCTGGGTGAACAAGAACATCGATCCGATCGCGGATGTGGATCATTGGGGCTCGGTCGACCGGTGGGATTACCCCAGCGACGGCCAGGGCGACTGCGAAGATTTCGCGTTGCAGAAGCGCCGCATGCTGATCGAAGAAGGCTTTCCGCGGCAGGCGCTGCTGCTCACGGTGGTCAAGGAGAAGAATGGCGAAGGCCATTCGGTTCTCACGGTCAAGACCAACCGCGGCGAATTCGTGCTCGACAATCTCTCCAATGAGATGCGGCCCTGGACCCGCGCGCCCTATCGTTTCGTCAAGCGCCAGTCGCAGCAAAATCAGAACGTCTGGGTGGCGATCGGCCCCGCGACCAGCGCCCCGCTGTATGTCTCGCGGTGAGGCGGCCGCTCAGTCGATCAGCTTCAGCCCCTTCGCATAGCGCTGGCCGTTCTCCACATAATGTTTCGCCGAGTCGAGATGGCGGGCCCGGGCCGCCTCGTCGAGCGTGCGGATCGCCTTGGCGGGCGACCCGACGATCAGCGAATAGTCGGGAAATTCCTTGCCCTCGGTCACCAGCGCATTAGCGCCGACAAGGCAGTTCGCGCCGATCTTCGCCCCATTGAGGATGGTCGCGCCCATGCCGATCAGGCACGCCTCGCCGATCAGGCAGCTGTGCAGAATGACGCCATGGCCGATCGTGCAGTCGGGCCCGATGACGAGCGGAAAGCCCATGTCCGTGTGGAGAATGCTGTTTTCCTGGATATTGGTGCGCGCGCCGACCGTGATCCATTCATTGTCGCCGCGCAAGACGCAGCCGAACCAGATATTGGCGTCCTCCTCAAGTTCGACGCGGCCGATGACGTGCGCGTCGGGCGCCACATAGAACCGGTCCGGGGCCGGCAGGCGCGGCGCGATTCCGTCGATCGTGTAGAGCGGCATGGGCGAAGCCTCCATGAAATGAGGCGGGACATTGCCATTTCCGGCCGTTCACGCGCAATGGCGCAAAGCCAAGGCCAGGCCGATCTCATTCGGAAGTCACGGAAATTTAGACTATAAGCGGGAGACTGAGTTTGATATTGCCGGTTGGCGCGCGGCTGGCGGGGTTATCGCGCGAAAGCCGTTGTCGGAGGACGCCACTGAGCGCCATCATGTTGCGGGATCGGGTGCGGCTGGCTGGCGTCTCGGCGGCGCGGGCGGCGGGAGCCTTCGCGCGAGGGGCCGCCGCGCCCTATCACCTTATGAAGTCGATGGCGATCGCGCCGCCGGAGCGGCTGCGCATCGCGCCTCCCGACATCAGAACGACCGACTCGACCGTCGCCGACCAGATTTACGCCGGCTATTTCTCATTCGAAGGCAAGACCGTGCAGGCGAGGGGCGTTTCGCCCTTTCTGGTGACGGCGCCCTCCGACGGCTGGCGGCGTTCGCTCGCCGGCTTCTCCTGGCTGCGGCATCTGCAAGCCTTTGACAGGAAGGTGGCGCTCGAACAGGCGCAGACGCTCGTCGCCGAATTTCTCTCCCTTCCCAAGCTTCCGCCCGACGATCCGGCGATGGAGCCGGCCGTCGTCGCCCGGCGCCTGCTGTCCTTTCTCTCGCAATCGCCGACGCTGCTCGACGGCGCCGAGGCCGATTTCTACGACGCGTTCATGCTGGCGCTGGCGCGCAATGCGCGGCTGCTTTGGCGCGCCCTGGCCGGCGACGGCGCGCGCGGCGCCGATCGCGCCTTCTGCGCGATCGCGCTCGCCGAATTCGCCGTTTGCGCCGACACCGGCCGCAAGATCGCGCCGCATGTGTCGCGCGCGCTGAGCGCTGAGCTCGACCGCCAGATACTGATCGACGGCGGCCATGTGAGCCGCAATCCGCAAGTCGCCGTCGACCTTCTTCTCGACCTTTTGCCGCTGCGCCAGGTGATCGCGGCGCGCGGTCTGCAAACCCCGCCCGCCGTCCTTCGCGCCATCGACCGAATGATGCCGATGCTGCGGATGCTGCAGCATGGCGACGGCTCCCTGGCGCTGTTCAACGGCATGGGCGCGACGGCGCTGGATCGGCTCGCGAACGCGCTCGCCCATGAGGACACCCGCGGCGCGCCGCCCGTCAACGCGCCTTACGCCGGTTATCAGCGCATGGAGGCGGGCGACGCGCTCGTCATCGTCGACGCCGGCGGGCCGCCGCCTTTCGAATTCTCGCTCTCGGCGCATGCGGGCTGCCTGTCATTCGAATTTTCGCTCGGGATCGAGCGCGTCGTCGTCAATTGCGGCGCCCCTTCGGCTCCGCATTTGGACGCTCGCGAATTGGCGCGCGCCACCGCCGCGCACTCCACACTCATTGTCGGCGACCGTTCCAGCGCCCGCATCGCTCCGCAACACGCGCCGCGCCGCCGCGCCGGGCGCATTCTCGCCGGCCCACACAATGTCGAGGTCGAGCGCCGCCGTCTGGAGGGCGAAACGACGCTGATTTTGTCGCATGACGGTTATGCGCGCGATTACGGCCTCATCCATGCGCGCGAACTGACCCTTGCGGCGGATGGCGCTGCGCTTCTCGGCGTCGATCGTCTCGTCGCTGCGGAAGGCGGCGGCAGACATGCCGAAGCGAACGATTTCGCCCTGCGCTTTCACATTCACCCTCGCGTCGGCGTTGCGCCGCGCGCCGACGGCGTGATCGAACTCAATCTCGCCAATGGCGAAATTCTGCTCTTTGAGGCGCAAGGCCTCGTTCCCGAAGTCGAGGACAGTATTTTTTTCGCCGCGCCCGGCGGCGCGCGCAAATGCGCCCAGATCGTTTTGCGCGGGACGGCGACGGCCGGCGCCGAGATCGCGTGGAGTTTCCGGCGGCGCGCGGGCGGGCAGGTTCCTTCCGCCCAACAGGTATGATAAGCGCGCGGCGCGATCCAGAGCGCGGCTCGCGAAAAAGCGGAGTCCGGCCATTCGCGTAAAGCGCGCTCTAAACTTTTGGAATCGATCACGTTTTCCGCATTTGAACGATTCCGCCCAAATGCAGCGTGATCTGGGAGTATGCAATGCCCTTCGATTTGCGCCGCGTGGCGCGCGCGCTGATTTCCGTTTCCGACAAATCCGGCCTTGTCGAATTTGCGCGCGTTCTGGCGAAGCATGACGTGGAGCTCGTCTCCACCGGCGGCACGCGCAAGGCGCTGACGGAGGCGGGGCTCGCGGTGCGCGACGTCGCCGATCTCACCCAGTTTCCGGAGATGATGGACGGGAGGCTGAAGACCTTGCACCCCAAGGTGCATGGCGCCCTTCTGGCGATCCGCGAGAACCCCCAACATGAAGCGGCGATGCTCGCGCATGACATACAGCCGATCGACCTTCTCGTCGTTAATCTCTATCCTTTCGAGTCGACGCTGGCGAAGGGCGCGCCGTTCGAAGAATGCATCGAGAACATCGACATCGGCGGGCCGGCGATGATCCGCGCCGCGTCCAAAAATCACGACGACGTCGCCGTCGTCGTCGATCCAGACGACTATGCTGCGCTGACCGAGGAACTCGAGGCGACGAAGGGCGCGACGCGTCTCGCGACGCGTCGGCGACTCGCGCAGAAGGCCTTCGCCCGCACGGCCGCCTATGACGCCGCGATCTCCAACTGGCTCGCGCAGGAGCTTGCTGAGACCTCGCCGCCGCTGCGCGCGTTCGGCGGTCGTCTCGCCGAGCAGATGCGCTATGGCGAAAATCCGCATCAGTCGGCCGGCTTCTATCTCACCGGCGAGAAGCGGCCGGGCGTCGCCACCGCGCGTCAGCTCCAGGGCAAGCAGCTGTCTTATAACAACGTCAACGACACCGACGCGGCCTTCGAATGCGTTGCGGAATTCGACCCGAAGCGGACCGCAGCGGTTGTCATCGTCAAGCACGCCAATCCCTGCGGCGTCGCCGAAGGCGTGACGCTCGCCGGGGCTTATGCAAAGGCGTTGCGCTGCGACCCGGTGTCGGCCTTCGGCGGCATTGTCGCGCTCAATCGCCGGCTCGACGCGGAGGCGGCGCGAGAGATCGTCAAGATTTTCACCGAGGCGATCATCGCGCCCGACGCCGACGAAGAGGCGATCGCCATCATCGGCGCCAAGAAGAATCTGCGTCTGCTCTTGACCGGGCGTCTGCCCGATCCTCGCGCGGCGGGCTTGACCTGTCGATCGGTTTCGGGCGGCTTTCTCGCGCAGTCGCGCGACAATGCCGTCATCGACGACATGAATTTGCAGGTTGTGACGAAGCGGCAGCCGACGCCGGAAGAACTCGCCGATCTCAAATTCGCTTTCCGCGTGGTCAAGCATGTGAAGTCGAACGCGATCGTTTACGCGAAAGACGCCGCGACGGTCGGAATCGGCGCCGGACAGATGTCGCGAGTCGATTCCTCGCGCATCGCCGCGCATAAGGCGCAAGAGGCGGCGCGCGCGGCGGGGTTGACGGAAAGTCTCGCGACAGGCGCCGTTGTCGCCTCCGACGCGTTTTTTCCGTTCCCCGACGGATTGCTGGCCGCGGCGGAAGCCGGCGCGACGGCCGTCATCCAGCCCGGCGGCTCGATCAACGATAAGGACGTGATCGCCGCCGCGGACGCGCAAGGCCTTGCAATGACGTTCACCGGCGTGCGCCATTTCCGGCACTAGATCGCGCTGCATTCAGGCGGATTCGCCTGAATGCAGATAAACTGATCGATTCTAACGATTTAGAGCGCGCATTACGCGAAAGGCCGGTTCCCCACTTTCTCGCCGCTTGCTCTAGCAACGACCCGGACGCGCCGGCTAAACTGACGCGCTGATGCGAATAAGGAGTTCAAAGATGCGTAGGACTTGGAAACTGGCGTTGGGCCTGGCCGTGATCGGCGCGCTGGCGTCGAGCAACGCGTTGGCGAAACAGCGCAGGCCCGCGGCGACCGGCCAGGTTACGGCAACGCAAGGCGATGATTTCGCGATTCCACTGCCGCACGATCTCTTGACGAGCAAGGACTGGCTCGACGACGGCGCGGGTTCGGCGGCGCAGGGAAATCTCCAGCCCAATCGTTACGCCAATGATAATTACTTCCTGGAGCAGCAGGATTTCACGCTGCAAGACCCGCAGCGCTACAACGAAATTGGCCAGTATTTCGATTACGCTTGGTGAACTGCGCCGACCGTCAATGAAAAAGGCCGGCGCGCGCCGGCCGGCCCTTTCTGACGTCTGATTGATTGAATCAGCACATGGGCACAGAGCGATAGCCGACCACGTCGCCCCAGCGATTGAAGATCGGACGGCGCTCGTAATAGCAATCCGCGTCGCTGGCGGCCGTCGCC
>JBFXJV010000081.1:0-10729 GCA_050174515.1 Methylocystis sp. | reverse complement strand
CCGCGCGGCTGGTTATTGAGCAGTTGCCTCGAGTCGAGCAATTCGTTGCAACGGTGAAATTACGAGGTTGGATCTGCAATCGGGAGCTTGTTCCAACGGAATTCGACGAACTCGAAATAGATGGTCGCATCTTTTCGGTTACGCGGTTGGCGCGCATCGGCCGCCCCGACGTCGCCGAGGAATTTGATCAGAAGGGGCAACCGTTGGTTGGATTTGAGCTTGAAGCGATTGAAACCAATCAACGCAACGCAGCTTCCATTTTTAGATGGGGCAAAAGAGTTTCCAAGGTGCCGTTGCGTTCAACGGGCCCGTCGCATTCAAAGATCAATATTATTGCAAGGACTACGCACCAGGATCTAAGGGGACACATAGATCATTACGCCCCACTCTTCGGCGCCGCGATTGAGCTGCCTTCTGCTAGCGATTTCAAATTTAGCGGGCGGATAGATGTTGAGCTTCCTTCGCCAGCAAATTATGTCTCTCTAACATACAACGGCCTTGAGATGAGGGCCGAGCAACTTAGCGACGGTCATTATTCAACGTATTTTCAAGAACTTGAGTTCGCAGGTAAATTTCGCGGAGAATCGACAACCGTCCACATTACAGTTGATACGAAGCAGCCAGCGGCAAACGTTTCATTTTTTCGATGGAAGTAGTCATGCCGCTTTGGCGATCCCTTCCGCCGAAATTTTTTTAAGAATGCGAAGAAGCGCCAGCGTTTGACGGCGACGTATGACCATGGACGATGTGCAAATGGGCATCTCCGGCGCGCGCCGTTCGATCGGATGCCTGGCCAGATTGGTTAAGCGCTGAGGCGGACGAATTTCCGAGGCGATCGGAACTTCAAGCCTGAGTGCGACCGACAGCCGGCGAGGCGATGATCCCGAGATTCCAGGCGTCGTCATGGGCGCGTCCAAGGCCGGCGCGCCTTATAGCATTCCGGCATACGCCCATGGTCTTAAGTTAATCCCGCCGGCCCGAGTTTACGACCCGTTGCTCGATCGCGCCAAAGATCGATCGGCCGCCTGCGTCGCGCATCTCGATGCGCACCACATCGCCAGCTTTCAAGAATGACGTTCGCGGCGCGCCCTCGATGAGTTTCTCCACGACGCGTTGCTCGGCGATGCAGGAGTAACCGTCCCCGCCCTGCCCGATCGGCCTGCCGGGCCCGCCGTCGGCGTCACGGTTGGACACCGTGCCGGAGCCGATGATCGTGCCGGCGCACAGCATCCGCGTATTCGCCGCATGTGCGATGAGTCGCGGAAAGTCGAAGGTCATGTCTTTTCCCGCATCAGGCCGACCAAGCGGCGCGCCATTGACGAAGGAAAGCAGCGGCAGCGACAGCCTTCCGCCATCCCATGCGTCGCCAAATTCGTCGGGCGTTACGGCGACAGGGGAAAAAGCTGACGCAGGCTTGGACTGGAAAAAACCGAAGCCCTTCGCGAGCTCCACAGCGACCAGTCCGCGCAGAGTCACGTCATTGACCAGCAGAACAAGTTTGATGTGATCGCGCGCCTCCTCCGGCGTAACGCCCATCGGCACGTCGTCGGTGATCACCGCGACCTCGCCTTCGAGATCGAGGTCGTGCGTTTCATCGAGCAAGGGAATGTCGTCGCGCGGCCCGAGGAATGCGTCGGAGCCGCCCTGATACATCAGCGGGTCGGTCCAAAAGCTCTCGGGCATCTCAGCGCCGCGCGATTTTCGAACCAGCGCGACATGATTCACATAGGCCGAACCGTCCGCCCATTGGAAGGCGCGCGGCAGCGGCGCGGCGCAATCCTCTTCGCGAAAGGGAAAGCTTTCGCGAAGTCCGCATTCGAGACGCGCCGCCAGCGCCTGCAACTCGGGCGCGACGGCGTCCCAGTCGTCGATCGCCGACTGGAAAGTGGGCGCGACGAAACCTGCCGCCACGGCGCGAGAGAGATCGCGCGAAACGATGATGAGCGCGCCATCGCGCCGGCTCTTCAAGGACGCCAGCTTCACGGGCCATCGCCGGTGAAATGACGCGGCAAACCCGACCAGCAGTCAGCATAATCCTTCTGCAGCGTATCGAGCGACAGGGCGAATGCGGTCGGAAAAAAAGGCAGCCGAGACTCGAACATGAAGGCGAGCGCGTCGTCGATCTTCGCCGGCACAAGCTCTTCCTGTGAGGCGCGCGCGAAGGCTTCGGCGTCCGGACCATGCGGCAGCATCGCATTATGCAGCGACATGCCGCCTGGCTCGAAGCCGGACGGCTTCGCGTCATAGCGTCCGTAAATTGAGCCCATGAATTCGCTCATGACGTTCAAATGATACCAGGGTGGCCGGAAACTATGTTCCGCGACCTGCCAGCGCGGCGGAAAAATCGCGAAATCGACATTGCCGACGCCGGCTTCATCCGATGGAGAGGTGAGGACAGTAAATATTGATGGATCGGGATGATCGAAGAGCAAGGCGCCGACCGGGCAGTATTTTCGCAGATCATATTTGTAGGGCGCATAATTGCCATGCCAGGCGACGACGTCGAGTGGCGAATGGTCGATGTCGCTGCGAAAAAAGGCGCCGCCCCATTTGATCATAAGGCGGCAGGGTTTTTCCTTGTCTTCGAATGCGGCGGTCGGCGCAAGGAAATCGCGCGGATTGGCAAGCCCGTTGGCCCCGATCACGCCCCGTGCGGGCAATGTGAAGGGCGCGCCATAATTTTCGCAGACATAGCCGCGTGATGGGCCGGCGGGAAGCTCGACGCGAAATTTCACGCCTCTCGGAATGACGCAAATCTCGGCCGGCGCGCATTCGATCGGGCCGAATTCGGTGAAGATGCGTAGATCGCCGAACTGCGGCACGATCAGCAACTCGCCGTCGGCGTCATAGAAATAGTCATCCACCATCGACCGCGCGGCGAGATAGAGATGCGCCGCCATGCCGATCCTCAACCCGCAATCGCCGGCCGTCACGATGGTGTGCATTCCCTCGATAAATGAGCCTGCGTCGCCGGCAATGGCGCTCGCGCTCCAGCGCAACTGCCCCAGCGGCGCGTCAACATCGCGGCAGGGCGCGGTCTTCCACTGGGCTTGCGTAACCCGTTTAGCTTCGCGGATGTGAAGGACCGAAGGCCTGATCCGGTATGCCCAGGAGCGCCGATTGACATGTCTTGGCGCCGTGAACGCCGAGCCGGACAATTGCTCGGCGTAAAGTCCGTAGGGGCATCGCTGCGGAGAGTTCTGACCGATCGGCAAGGCGCCCGGAAGGGCCTCGCTTTCAAATTCATTGCCGAAGCCATGCAGATAGCGCGTCGGCGTCATGGTCTAGCCCGCCGCCCGGTTCAACACGCCGCGGCGGATTTGGTCCTCTTCAATCGACTCGAACAGCGCGCGGAAATTTCCTTCGCCGAAGCCTTCGTCGCCTTTGCGCTGAATGAATTCGAAGAAGATCGGTCCGATGACCGTTTTGGAGAAAATCTGCAGCAACAGACGGCGCGCGCCGGTCGTGGCGCCATCGATCAGAATTCCCAGCTCCTTGAGGCGCTGCATCGGCTCTCCATGGCCCGGCAGCCTTTGCTCCAGAGCGTCATAATAGGCGTCCGGCGGCGCTGGCATAAAGTCGAGGCCATCCTTGCGCATGGCGACGACGGCGGCGTAAATATCGCGACAGGCGCAAGCGATGTGCTGAATGCCTTCGCCCTTATAGGCGTCCAGAAATTCCTCGATCTGGCTCTTCTCGTCCGAGCTTTCATTGATCGGGATGCGAATCTTGCCGCATGGGCTCGTCATCGCGCGCGAGCGCAGGCCCGTCAGCCTGCCTTCAATGTCGAAATAGCGGATCTCACGGAAATTGAAGACGCGCTCGTACCATTTCGCCAGCGCGTCCATGCGGCCGCGGCGGACATTATGGGTGAGATGATCAATCTCCGTCAGCCCCACGCCGAATGGTTTTGGATCACGCTCTCCCGTCCATCTGAAGTCGATGTCCCAGATCGAACCCTGGTCGCCGTAGCGGTCGACAAAATAAATGAGCGAACCGCCGACGCCTTCGATCGCGGGGATGTTCAGCTCCATCGGGCCGACCCCGCAGGCGACAGGCTTCGCGCCGAGCGAAACGGCGCGGCGCATCGCCTTGGCGGCGTCGACGACCCGAAAGCCGATGCAGCAGACCGAGGGCCCGTGCGCCTTCTGGAAGTCGGCGGCGAAGCTGCGCGGCTCCGCATTCAGCACATAATTCACCTCCCCCTGGCGATACAGCGTCACATTCTTGGAGCGGTGGCGCGCGACTGCGGCGAAACCCATCTTTTCGAACAGAGACGCCAATTGCGCGGGATCGGGATGGGCGAATTCGACGAATTCGAATCCATCCGTTCCCATCGGGTTTTCGGCGGGCGTTGGAGCGCCGCCGCGCGTCGAATCCATGGCAAGGCCTATGCAGTTGTCGCTAAGCTGCTATTTAAATATTGCGTCGCCGACCCGGTTAAAGACCCATGATCCTTTACGACTATTTCCGCTCGTCGGCCGCCTATCGCGTGCGCATAGCGATCGCGCTCAAGGGACTCGTCGTCGAACGCCGCCACGTCCATTTGTTGCGGGGCGAACAGCGTGACCCCGGCTATCGCGCGAAAAGCCCGCTGGCGATCGTCCCGACGCTGGAGGTCGACGACGGCAGGCTGGTCACTCAGTCGCTGGCGATCATCGATTATCTTGACGCGCTACAGCCTGATCCGCCGCTCTTGCCGAGAGAGCCCGTATTGGCCGCTCAGGCGCAAGCGGCGGCGTTGACGATCGCCTGCGAAATTCATCCGCTCGCCAATTTGCGAGTCATCGAGGCGCTGCAAAGTGAATTCGGCGCGAAGGACGAACAGATCGCCGAGTGGCGCCGGCGCTGGATTTCAGAAGGTCTTAAGGGTGTCGAGCAACTTATCGCGCCTGCGCCTTTCGCCTTTGGCGCAGAGCCGTCGCTTGCCGACATCTGTCTCATTCCGCAGGTCTATAATGCGCGACGCTTTAATGTGCCGCTCGATTCCTGCCCGCGCGTCCTTGCTGTAGACGCCGTCTGCGCCGGCCACCCCGCCTTTTTGGCGGCCCATCCTCAAGCGCAGCCGGATGCGTGAGCGCCTTTAAGCGGCGAGCGTCAGATCGGCGATCGCCGCCGCCAGAAAACGGCCGGCTTCGCCGCCGGTCACGACGCGATGATCGAAGGTGAGGCTGAGCGGCAGAATCCGGTGCACCGCGGGCGCGCCGTCGACCGCGACGACCTCGTCCCGCATTCGCCCCGCGCCGAGGATTGCGACTGTCGGCGGCAGCACGATCGGCGCCGCATAGCGCCCCGAGATCATGCCGAAATTCGATAGCGTGATGGTCGCCCCGCGCAGCTCCTCGGGCGGGATGCGCCGCGCCGCTGCGTCCTCACGCATACGATTCAGCGCCTTGCGCAAATCCTTTGCGTCGCGATTGCCGACATCGCGCAGAACGGGCACGAACAGGCCTTCTTCGGAAAGGTCCACGGCCACGCCGAGGTCGATATTCTTCATCACGCGACGCGCGAAGGCGTGAGGCTCGAACCAGGCGTTGAGCGCAGGCTCCGTCTCACAGGCTTTGGTAAGCGCGCGGATCAGCCGGATGGTCGTGTCGGCCCCGGCGGCCCAGGCGTTGATGTCGGCGTCGTCGACGATCGTGGCCGCGGCGACTTCCGCCTGCGCCTGCGCCATATTATGCGCCATGGCGCGACGCGCGCCCCGCAGCGGCTCGGCGGCTACCGTCTCGCTCAGTATGCGCGCCACGCGTTCGATATCTTGAACGGTGATCAGCCCATCAGGTCCTGAGGGCGTCACCATGGCGAGATCGACATTGAGCTTGCGCGCCAGCGCTCTCACCGCAGGCGTCGCCCGCAACGCGCCGCCGGCGTGTCCAACGGAAATCGGCTGGTCGCGGACGACCGCGGCGCCATGCTGAACGGCGCCGACGACCGAGCCCGTATCGTCCCCCGCGCCTTCAAAGCCCACCAGCGGCGCGCCGATGCGGATCACATCCCCGGCCGAGCCAAAAAGGCGCTCGATGCGGCCGGTCTGAGGCGACGGGATTTCGACGACGGCCTTGGCGGTTTCGACGGCGACGAGCGGCTGATCGACCTTCACGTCATCGCCGGCGGCCACGCGCCATTCAACGAGTTCCGCCTCCTGCAACCCCTCTCCGAGATCGGGAAGACGAAAAATGTTCATGACGCCTCCATCGCTTGCCGAACGCCGTCGATGATGCGATCGACGCTCGGAATATATTGCTTCTCCAATTTCGCGAGCGGCACGACGACATCGTAGCCTGTGACCCGCTTGATCGGGCCAAGCAGCGAATAAAGCGCGCGCTCCGCGATTTCTGCGGCGATCTCGGCGCCGAACCCCGCCGTGCGCGGCGCTTCATGGACGATAACGCAGCGTCCGGTCTTTTCGACCGAACGCAGGATCGTTTCAACGTCGAGAGGCTTTAAGGTCGCAACGTCGATCACTTCGATCGTCACGCCCTCTCCTTCGAGCTTATCGGCGGCGGCCAGCGTCTCCGGAACCATCGCGCCCCAGGTCACGACCGTCGCGTCGGCGCCTTCCCGCAGTACGAAACAGGCGTCGAGCGGCAGTTCGGCGCCATCGTCAGCGACATCCTCGCGGAACAGGCGATAGAGCCGCGTCGGCTCGAGAAAGATCACGGGATCTGGATCGCGCACCGATGCCAGAAGCAGCCCATAGGCGCGAGCCGGCGAAGAGGGCGCGACGACGCGCAGTCCCGGCATGTGGGCGAACATCGCCTCGGGACTTTCCGAATGATGCTCGGGCGCGTGAATGCCGGCGCCGCAGGGCGAACGAAGAACCATCGGGCAGGTCATTCGCCCGCGCGTGCGATTGCGCAGGCGGGACGCGTGATTGATGATCTGATCGATCGCCGGATAGATGAATCCGGAAAACTGAATTTCCGCGACGGGCTTCAGCCCCATCGCCGCCATTCCCACCGCCACACCGGCGATGCCGCCTTCGGCCAAAGGCGTGTCGATGACGCGCTCGCGGCCGAATCGCGCCTGCAAGCCGTTCGTGGCCCGAAACACGCCGCCATTGACGCCGATGTCCTCGCCGAGCAGCAGCACATCGTCGTCTTCGCTCATTGAGCGCGCGAGCGCGAGATTGACCGCTTCGACCAAAGTGATTTCAGACATGGCCATTCCCGCTGGCTTGAGCGAAACGGCGCGCCTCGTCGCGTTGCCGCTTCATGCAGTCGGGGAGCTTGGCGTAGAGATGCTCGAACATCGCGTCGGAGCTGAGCGGCGAAGCATTCAGATAGGCGACGACTTCCCGATCGACTTCTTCCGCGCACGCCTTGTGAAGCTCCGCCTCCTGCTCCTTCGACCAGGCGCCTTGGCTGACGAGATAAGAGCGCAGCCGGGAGATCGGTTCGCGGGTCCACTGCTCGCGGACGATCTCGGGATCGCGATAGCGCGAAGCGTCGTCGGCGGTGGTGTGGTCGCCGAGGCGATAGGTGAGCGCTTCGATCACCGTCGGACCGCCGCCTGATCGCGCCTTTTCGATCGCCCGGCGCACGACTTCATGGACCGCAATGACGTCATTGCCGTCGACCTGTCGTCCTTCGACGCCGGCGGCGACCGCCTTTTGCGCGAGAGTTTCCGCCGCGCTTTCGAGTTCCCGCGGCGTCGATATCGCCCAGCCATTATTGCTGATGATGAAGACGACCGGGGTTTTCCAGACTCCCGCCATATTCAGCGCTTCGTAAAAGGCGCCATTGGAGGTGCCGCCGTCGCCAATGAAGGTGACGACGACGCGATCCTCCTTGCGCATCATCAGCGCATAGGCCGCGCCGACCGCATGCGGCGCCTGAGTGGCGACGGGCACGCAATTTGGAAAGTCGCTACGCGCATTTTTGAAATCGCTGCCGCGCTCGTCGCCGCCCCAATAGAGCAGACATTCGGACATCGACATGCCGCGATGGAATTGCGCAGCATGATCGCGATAGGACGGCACAAGCACGTCGCGTTCTTCCATCGCGGCGGCCGCCCCGACGCCGATCGCCTCCTGGCCGAGCGCGGAGGCGAATGTGCCGAGCTGACCGGTGCGCTGAAGGCTGATCGCCTTATTGTCGAAGATCCTGGTTCGCGTCATCGCGCGATAGAATTGGACCAGTCGGTCGATGTCCTTCGCCGATGCGCTGGCCGCCTTGCTGATCTCGCCGCTTGGCGACAGCAGCTGGACGAAATCTACAGGGAGATCGAAGCCCATCTCAATGTTTCCCATCGCCCCGCTCCTGATGAGCGAAGTAGCGCGCCGATGCGAGGCGTCACGTCGCCGCGACAACTTTTTTGTCATGTGGGGGGCGCCGCAGCGCAAGAAAAGGGGGCTTTGTCTCCGGACTTGACTGTATCGCCGGTCGTCCAATTTACCGATCATGCCCGCCGGTTCGGAAGTTGATCCCTTCTCATTCCGAGACGAATTCGGTCCGGCGAAGATCGTTCACATCTGGTCGCCTTCGGTCGAACTGCGCGCCGTCGTCGTCATCGACAATATCGCCGCAGGTCCCGCCATCGGCGGCGCCCGCATGGCGCCCGACGTCAGCCTCACGGAGTGTGTCCGACTCGCCCGGGCGATGACGTTAAAGAACGCTGCGTGCGGACTTCCGCATGGCGGCGCGAAATCGGTGATCTTCGGCGATCCCGACATGGCGCCGACCGACAAGGAACGGCTGATTCGCGTGTTCGCCAAATCGATTGAGCAACTCGCCGACTATATTCCGGGACCCGACATGGGCACAGACGAGACAGCGATGGCCTGGATCCATGACGAAATCGGCCGCTCCGTCGGTCTTCCGGCCGAAATTGGCGGCATTCCTCTCGATGAAATCGGCGCCACCGGTTTCGGCGTCATGATCGCCGCCAGCGCGGCGGCGCCCTTCGCCAATCTTTCTCTCAGCGGCGCGCGCATCGTCGTGCAGGGGTTCGGCGCCGTTGGCATACATGCGGCGCGGTTTCTTGCCCGCAAAGGCGCCCGTATGGTCGGCGTATCCGACAGTCGCGGCGCGGTGGCGGATGGAGAGGGACTCGATATCGAGGCGCTCGCCGCGTTGAAGCGTGAAGGCAAGAGCGTCAGCGACTTTAAAGGCGCGCGCGCCGTCGATCCTGAGGCGCTTATCGCCCTACCCTGCGAAATCTTCATTCCGGCGGCGCGTCCTGACGTGCTGCGCGCCGACAATGTCGACATGCTCAATTGCAAATTAGTGGTTCAGGGCGCGAATATTCCGGCCACCGCCGCAGCCGAACGCGTGATGTTCGAACGCGGAATCATCAGCCTGCCCGATTTCATCGCCAACGCCGGCGGCGTGATCTGCGCGAGCATCGAATATGGCGGCGGCGGCGAAAGAGCGGCCTTCGCAACTATAGAGGAAAAAATCGGACGCAATACGCGGCTCACGCTGGAGCGATCGCGCGCGCTGAACGTGTCTCCTGTCGAGGCAGCAATGAAGCTTTCGACCGACCGGCTGCGCAAGATCATGCAATTGAGGCGCTGGCGCTAGAGCGCTTCCCAATCACATGGAATCATGTGATCGATAAGGAATCGCTCAAAATCAGAATGTTGGAGCAGGTTCGCTTCGAAAAAGTCTGTCAACTTTTTCGGAATCTGCTCTAGAGCGCGCTGCGATAAAGTGGGAACCGGCTTTTCGCGTCAAGCGCGCTCTAGAGTTTTGGAATCGATCACGTGGTCTGCATTTGGGCGATTCCGCCCAAATGCAGCGTGATCTAGACCCGCTCGATCGCGATCGCGGTGGCCTCGCCGCCGCCGATGCAGAGCGACGCCACGCCCCTTTTTAAGCCCATCGCCGCCAGAGCGGAGAGCAGCGTGACAATGATCCGCGCGCCTGACGCGCCGATCGGGTGGCCGAGAGCGCAAGCGCCGCCGCGAACATTTACTTTGTCGTGCGGCAAGTCCAGCTCGCGCATCGCCGCCATCACGACGACGGCGAAAGCTTCGTTGATCTCGAAGAGGTCGACGTCGCCGGTCGTCCAACCGACCCGATCCATCAGTTTGCGGATCGCATCAATCGGCATGACGGAAAAGCGGCTCGGCGCGCCCGCGACGGTGACATGGCCCCGAATGATCGCAAGCGGCTTCGCGCCGGCGCGCTCGGCGTCGTCAACGCGCATCAGCGCCACCGCCGCCGCCCCGTCAGATATTGCGCTGGCGTTGGCGGCGGTAATCGTTCCATCCTCTCTGAACGCCGGTTTGAGACGCGGGATGTCCTGCGGTTTGGCTTTGCCTGGAAGCTCGTCGCTGGCGACGATTCGCGCATTGGCGCCTCTGCCCAGCGTGACCGGCGCAATCTCCTGAGCGAAAGATTGGTCGGCCGTAGCGCGTTGCGCCCGCGCCAGCGAGGTCGCCGCATATTCATCCTGCATTTCGCGGGTGAATTGATATTCCGTCGCGCAGTCCTCGGCGAAAGAACCCATCAGCCGGCCTTTTTCATAGGCGTCCTCCAGACCATCCAGGAACATGTGATCAAGCACCTTGCGATGGCCCATTCGATAGCCGGCGCGCGCGCGGTCGAGCAGATAGGGCGCGTTGCTCATGCTTTCCATGCCGCCGGCGACCGCGATGCGCGCGCCTCCCGCCGCAAGCTGGTCGCTGGCGAGCATCACCGCCTTCATGCCTGAGCCGCACATCTTGTTGATGGTGACCGCGCCGGTCGCCTCCGAGAGTCCCGCGCCAAGCGCCGCCTGACGC
>JBFXJV010000080.1:0-10779 GCA_050174515.1 Methylocystis sp. | reverse complement strand
AAACGCAGCGTCGAAGACGCATGGCGATACATCGGCCGTCTGGCGCAAGCCATCGAAGCCGACGAATGCAAAAACTATTTCGAAAACGCTGGATACGCTTCCGTCAAAAAGTGAAACGCTCTAGAGCGCTTCCCGATCACATGGAATCATGTGATCGATAAGGAATCGCTCAAAATCAGAATGTTGGAGCAGGTTCTCTTCGAAAAAGTCTGTCAACTTTTTCGGAACCTGCTCTAGCGCGCTTTCCGATCAGACGGAATCGTCTGATCGATAAGAAATCGCGCCAACTCAATGAGCTGGAGCAAGCTCTGATCGAAAAAGTCTGTCAAGTTTTTCGGAACTTGCTCTAATGGTCCTTGTCGCCGCAAATATAGCGCGACTCATGGCTGCTGACGCCATAGCCCTGGTCGATGTCGACAAGCACTTCGCGGCACATCGCCTGCATTTCGTCGTCGACGGAACCCGGCGTTTGCGGCGCGCGGTCCCGTGCGGCGAGCGCCGGTCCAGAGACCGACATCTGCGACCTGTCCAATGCAAGCGAGGCGGTGGCGACGAGCAGAGCGGCGACGAGCAGCGAAAGCAGTTTCTTCATGGACGCCTGTCTTGAAAGCCGCAGAAAACCGGCAAAAAATTCGACCGCGCCGATCCGCGCCATCGCCGCAAAGCTTCTAAAGGACGAGGCCTAGCGACCGCAAGCACTTATTTGCAACATTGCAGACAAAATAGACGTGCGTCACCGGCCGCCCTCGCGGATCGGGAAAGGCGAACAGCCCGCTTGCGCCGCCGCTGCGACGGCCATAGTACCGACGTAACTTAAGATTCGGGTTGACGAGATGGCGCAAAAAGGCGGCGGGGGAAGCGGAAAAGGCAAAGGCGCAGCCGACGTTAGCGTAATTGCGCCGGTCGATCTGCGCGAGGCGCTCGAGGAGCGCTATCTGCGTTACGCGCTGTCGACCATCACCGGCCGCGCGCTGCCGGACGCCCGCGACGGGCTCAAACCCGTCCACCGACGCATCCTTTACGGCATGCATATTCTTCGCCTCGATCCCGGCGCGCCTTTCAAGAAATGCGCGAAAATCGTCGGCGACGTGATGGGCTCGTTCCATCCCCACGGCGATCAGGCGATTTATGACGCGCTGGTGCGTCTCGCCCAGGATTTCTCCTCGCGCTATCCGCTTGTCGACGGGCAGGGCAATTTCGGCAATGTCGACGGCGATTCGGCCGCCGCCTATCGCTATACCGAAGCGCGCATGACGGCGGTCGCACGGCTGCTGCTCGAAGGCATCGATGAAGACGCGATCGACTTCATCCCCAATTATTCGGGCGAGGAGAAGGAGCCGGTGGTGCTGCCCTCGGCGCTGCCGAATATGCTCGCCAATGGCGCGCAGGGGATCGCCGTCGGCATGGCGACCTCTATCCCGCCGCATAATCTCGCCGAGCTGTGCGACGCTGCGCTCTATCTCATCTCACATCGCAAGGCGACCGCCGAACAGTTGCTGACCTTCGTGCAGGGGCCGGACTTTCCGACCGGCGGAATTGTCGTCGACCGGCGCGAAGAGATCATCGAGACCTATCGCACGGGCCGCGGCTCTTTCCGTCTGCGCGCGCGCTGGAGCAAGGAAGAGTTGCCGCGCGGCGGCTGGGTCGCGGTCGTCACCGAAATTCCCTACGGCGTGCAGAAGTCGCGCCTCATCGAAAGACTCGCCGAACTCATCGCCGAGCGCAAATTGCCACTCGTCGCCGATGTGCGCGACGAATCGGCGGAGGACGTGCGCATCGTCTTCGAGCCGCGGTCGCGCACGGTCGATCCGGCGCTGATGATGGAGACTTTGTTCAAGCTCTCCGAACTCGAAACGCGCTTCACGATGAATATGAATGTGCTCGTCGACGGCGTGACGCCGCGCGTCGTTTCGCTCGACGAGGCGTTGCGGCAATGGCTCGATCATCGCCGCGTGGTGCTGCAACGCCGCTCGCGCCATCGCCTCGCGGCGATCATCCGGCGCATCGAGCAATTGGAAGGCATGGTCGTCGTCTTCCTCAATCTCGACGAGGTGATCCGCATCATCCGTGAAGAGGATGACGCCAAGGCGGAACTGAAGAAGGCGTTCAAGCTCACCGACCTGCAGGTCGATTACATTCTCGACACGCGGCTGCGCGCCTTGCGCAGGCTCGAAGAGATGGAGCTGAAGAAGGAGCTCAAAGAGCTTTCCGACGAGCGCGAGGACATCGACGCGCTGCTCGCCGACGAAGCCAAGCAGTGGAAGACCATCGCCTGGCAGGTGCGCGAATTAAAGAAGAGCTACGGGCCGCAGACGCCGATCGGCAAGAGGCGCACGACATTCGAAGACGCGCCAGAGGCGATCGATCTCGATCTCGCCGAGGCGATGATCGAGCGCGAACCGGTCACCGTCGTCGTCACGGAGAAGGGTTGGATTCGCGCGTTGAAGGGCCATGTGCAGGACCTCTCGAGCCTGCAGTTCAAGGGCGACGATTCGCTCGCCGCCTCCTTCTTCGCGCAGACGACGTCGAAGATTCTGGCGCTCGCCTCGAACGGCAAGGCCTATACGTTAGAGGCCTCGAAACTTCCCGGCGGGCGCGGCCATGGCGAGCCGATCCGGCTCTTCGCCGATATCGAGGAAGGCGCCGATGTCGTCGCGGTTATGCCGCATGTCGCGGAAGAGTCGCTGCTGCTTATCACCAATGACGGACGCGGCTTTGTCGTCGGCGCGGACGATCTGTTGTCGTCGACGCGCAAGGGGCGCGCGGTTCTCACCGTCGATGCGCCGTCGCGATTGAAGATCGTGACGCAGGCGCAGGGCGACCATGTCGCGATCATCGGCGAGAACCGAAAGCTGTTGGTGTTTCCGCTAAGCGAAGCGCCGCGCATGGCCCGCGGCAAGGGCGTGCGCATGCAGCGCTACAAGGACGGCGGCGTCTCGGACGCGAAAGTTTTTGCGCTGAAGGACGGCCTGACCTGGACCGACGCCTCAAGCCGCGTGTTCACGATCGATAGAGCGGAACTCAAGGACTGGATCGGCCACCGCGCCGAAGCGGGAAGGCTGCCGCCAAGGGGATTTCCGAGGAGTAATAGGTTTGGGTGATAATGGTTGGGGAGTTGAATCGGCGTCGGAGCGGCCATCCTATTGCGTCGGTCCCATAGTGCCGGTGTCGCGCAGACGACTGCCCCGCACCCAGCCCGTGACGCTGTTTGCGCTTTTCGGGCTGACATACATTACGGACACCCAGCCGTCGTCGGTTTCGGCGTAGGAGATCAAACTGTCGCCCGGCACGACAAAGACGCCTTTAATCGCGCAGCGCGTGCTGGGCGCCGAATAGAATTGCAGCCGCCCGGTTCCGATCACGACATTGCCGCGCGGCGGCGAAATCAGCGGCGCCTCGTCCGAGCCGGCCGACGGCTCTTGGCAGCCTTTAATGTCGCGGGCGAAAGGTGAGGTCCCTTGCATCGTCGAACCGATCACAATCGCGGCAAGCAAGATTTTCTTAAGACGCATTTTCGTGTGCTCTGATTGGTCCGACGTGAAATCTCGGCGCTGGCGCCTTGGAGGTTTCCGGCCCGTGGTCACGCGCTTCAATCCGTCTTCGAAAAATCCGGGATCTTGAATCCGAGCTTGCCCTGGCGCCACAGATAAAAGGCGGCGCCGCCGGCGACGACGATGAAAACGCCGAAGGCGATGTAAAGATAGATTTCCTCCTCGGTGACGAGTCCGACCGAGAACGGGTGCTTGCCGATAAAACTCCTGGCGCCGTCGTCGCTGGTGAGCTTCGCGTAGAGCACGTAATTGCCGGCGGCCTTAAAATTCTGGTCGAAATTCACCATGCCGTTGCGAAATTTCTGCACCGGCAGCCGGCCGACGACATCGGCGTCGGGGTCGGCGGCGCCGTCCGGCCCCTGGCTGCGCAGGATGCGGATGTCCCAATTCATGTCGCGCAGCTCATTGTCGGCGGCGTCGAGCACGATGACGCTCGGACCCACGTCGGGCAGCGCGACGCATTCCCGGTCGATGTTCTTTTTGGGCTGCATGGCGACGAATTTCATCGACTTGCCGCCAAGATCGATCGGACATTCCGGGTCGTAATAGTGCCAGCCGGCGGCGATCGCCGCGCATGGGCTCAGAGCCGCGAGGATCAGCAGCGCGGCGCCAAAAACAATCTTGATCAAGGTCAACCCCGCCTTCACATGCCGGCGTCGAGATAGGCCAGCATCTGATCCATGGCAAGCGCCGGTTCGGCGCAGCGCGCGTCGCCGACGATGCGGGCCGGCACGCCGGCGACGGTCTTGTTGGCGGGCACCGGGTCGAGCACCACCGAGCCGGCGGCGATCATCGCGCAATGGCCGATTTCGATATTGCCGAGAATCTTCGCGCCGGCGCCGATAAGCACGCCGCGCCTCACCTTCGGGTGACGGTCGCCGCGCGCCTTGCCGGTGCCGCCGAGCGTGACGCCATGCAGCATCGACACTTCGTCCTCGACGACGCTCGTCGCGCCGATGACGACGCCGGTCGCGTGATCGATGAACACGCTCTTGCCGATCATCGCGGCGGGGTGAATGTCGACCTGGAAGGTCTGCGACGACAGGCTCTGCAGGATGAGGGCGAAGTCGCTGCGCCCGTTCTTCCACAGCCAATGCGCCAGCCGATAGGTCTGCAGCGCGTGGAAACCCTTGAAATAAAGCGCCGGCTCGATCAGCCGCGTGCAGGCCGGATCGCGCTCCAGCACGGCGAGAATGTCGGCGCGGAACGCCTCGACCATCGCCGGCTCGCGCGCGACGCATTCCTCGAAAGCCTGGCGGATGGCGATATAGGGCGCCTCCGGCCGGTCGAGGCGCTGGGCGACGCGATGCGCGACGACGCCGGCGACCCCGTTCTGCGACAGGATCGCCGGATGCAGGAATCCGCCAAGCTCTGGCTCGCGCCGCAATATTTCTTCCGCCTCGACGCGCAGCCGAGCGAAAAGCGGATCGCTCTGGGCGAAATCGATGATTTTCGCGCCCTGTTCACGCGTTTCGGCGCCCATCCGCCCCTCCTGGTTCGAGCTTTATATAGCGAACTGCATCGCCAAAGGCACGCGAGCCCCGCGCGCAGCCGTCACGGCCGCGTATCGAGAAATTCCAGAGCCGCCTGCTTGTAGATCCGGTCGCCGACAGCCCGGTTGTGGTCGCGCCCCGGAATATCGACAATTCGGACATTGGGGAAGAATTCGGCCAAAGGATGCGGGTCGCCGGCGACGTCGTCGCGGGTGCCGACGCAGATCAAGACCGGCGCGGCGATTTGCGCGAGCAGCTCGGGCGCAATGGCCCGGCGCGGGCCCCGTGCACAGGCGGCGAGCGCCGCGAGGTCGCTGCGGGTGGATTCGGCGAAGCCGCGAAAGATTTTGAGCGTTGAATCATCGATATCTTCGATGCGCTCCGCCTCCATGGCTTCGGCAAGGCCGCGGGGGAGCCCGGAGTCCTCGATGAGATTTTCGCCGATGCCGCCAAGGATGAGGGAGCGCACGCGTTCTGGCGCCGTCAGCGCGAGCAGCGTGGCGACGCGACCGCCGAGCGAATAGCCCATGACGTCGGCGCGCGGGATCGACAGATGGTCGAGCAGATGCGCGACATCCGCGGCCATGAGGTCGAGACTATAAAGCGCCGGATCGTATAGCTTGGCGGACTTGCCGTGACCGCGATTGTCGAACGCGATGACGCGGCGTCCGTCTTCGGTCAGCGTCTTGACCCATTGGGTGAACAGCCAGTTCACCGCATGGGTCGAGGCGAAGCCGTGCACGAGTACGATCGGTTCGCCGCGATCTTCGGTCAGGGGCTCGAAATCCACATAGGCTATCTCGACGCCATTCGACAGGAACGTTTGCATTAGAAATCCTACTTAGCGTCTTTTATCTAACCGCTTGCGCCGACGACACAAGGCCGCCGGGCGCCGAAAGTAAATGCGCTATTGCCATTCACGCCGCCAGCCGGTAAACGAGCGGGCGCGTCGCCAGCCTGTTTAGCGCACAGGGCTATGGCGGAACAGGCGCCCGTAGCTCAGCTGGATAGAGCACCAGACTACGAATCTGGGGGTCAGAGGTTCGAATCCTTTCGGGCGCGCCACGTTTTCTCTTCTTCGCCAAGCGGCTCTCTTCCGATTGCGCCCGCATGCGCGCGGCGCTATGAATGCGCCCGTCCATCCCTAGCGACTTACGCCGATTGGTGTCGGCGACTGAGCGCGTCAGGAGAGCAGCATGGTTGCGGTGACATTCCCCGACGGGGCCTCCCGTCAGTTCGAGCCCGGCGTTTCGGGCGTCGATATCGCCAAGAGCATTTCCCCCTCTCTCGCCAAGCGCAGCGTCGCCATGACGCTCGACGGCGCGCTCGTCGATCTCGCGAGCCCGGTCGAGCGCGACGCCAGAATCGAATTCGTCACACGCGACGATCCGCGCGCGCTCGAACTCATCCGCCATGACGCCGCGCATGTGCTGGCCGAGGCGGTTCAGGAGCTCTATCCCGGCACGCAGGTGACGATCGGTCCCGTCATCGAAAACGGCTTCTATTACGATTTCTTTCGCGCCGAACCGTTCACGCTCGAAGATTTGCCCGCGATCGAAAAGAAGATGCGCGAGATCGTCGCGCGTGACGCCAAGATCATCCGCGAAGTGTGGAATCGCGACGACGCCAAGCAGTGGTTTTTGACCAAGGGCGAGATTTTCAAGGGCGAACTCATCGACGCGATCAAATCCGACGAGCCGCTCTCGATCTATAAGCAGGGCCAATGGCTCGACCTCTGTCGCGGACCGCATATGCCGTCGGTCGGCAAGGTCGGCACGGCCTTCAAGCTGATGAAGGTCGCGGGCGCCTATTGGCGCGGCGATCACAATAATCCGATGCTGTCGCGCATCTATGGCACCGCCTGGGCGACGCAGGAGGAGCTCGACGCTTATCTGCATCGGCTGGAGGAGGCCGAACGGCGCGACCACCGGCGGCTGGGCCGCGAGATGGACCTCTTCCATTTCCAGGAGGAAGGGCCGGGCGCGATCTTCTGGCACCCCAAGGGCTGGAAGCTGTTCCAGAACGTCATTTCATACATGCGCCGGCGCCTGAAGGCCGACTATGAGGAAGTCAACGCGCCGCTGCTTCTCGACAAGTCGCTATGGGAGACGTCGGGCCATTGGGAATGGTTCCGCGAGAACATGTTCGTCTCGCAGCCCGCCCGCGAGCAGACGGACGAGGACCGGCTTTACGCGATCAAGCCGATGAACTGTCCGGGCCATATCCAGATTTTCAAACATGGCCTGAAGTCCTATCGCGATCTGCCGCTGCGCATGGCGGAGTTCGGAATCGTGCATCGCTATGAGCCGTCCGGCGCGCTGCATGGCCTGTTGCGCGTGCGCGCGTTCACGCAAGACGATGCGCATGTCTTCTGCACCGAAGAGCAGATGGCCGAGGAGTGCCTCAAGATCAACGATCTCATTCTCTCGACTTACGCCGATTTCGGATTCGAGGAGGTTGTCGTGAAGCTTTCGACGCGTCCGGAAAAGCGCGTCGGTTCGGATGAAGCCTGGGATCAGGCCGAAGCGATCATGACGCGGGTCTTGAGCGACATCGAAGCGCGCTCGGGCGGACGCATCACGACGGGCATTAATCCGGGCGAAGGCGCTTTCTATGGCCCCAAGTTCGAATATACGCTGCGCGACGCCATCGGCCGCGAATGGCAATGCGGCACGACGCAGGTCGACTTCAATTTGCCGTCGCGCTTTGGCGCCTATTACATCGGGCCCGACAGCGACAAGAGGATTCCGGTGATGATCCATCGCGCGATCTTTGGGTCGCTCGAACGCTTCACCGGCATTCTCATCGAGCACTACGCCGGACATTTGCCGCTGTGGCTGTCGCCGCTGCAGATCGTCGTCTGCACGATCACGCAGGACGCCGACGATTACGCCTATGAGGTCGCCGCCGCGGCGCGCAGGCTCGGGCTTGCGGTCGAGGTCGACGCGCGCAATGAGAAGATCACCTACAAGGTGCGCGAACATTCGCTCGCGAAAATTCCGGTGCTGCTCGTCGCCGGCAAGAAGGAGGCGGCGGAGCGCACGATCTCGATGCGCCGGCTCGGTTCTCAAGCGCAGACTCAGCTTCCGCTCGACGAGGCGTTGAAGCTGCTTGCGGGGGAAGCGACGCCGCCGGATGTGCGGGGGTAAGTCAAGAACGAAAAGAGTTTCCTCATCCTGAGGAGCGCGCAACGCGCGCGTCTCGAAGGACGAGGAAACTCCATAAATTTGTTGCGCCTCTCCTCACCCTCGTGCTTCGAGACGGCTCCTTCGGAGCCTCCTCAGCATGAGGGTGAGGACAGCGCTTGACGCGACGATCTATTTCTTCAAGAATGTGGAAGAAATCGAATCGTGGGGTTCGGCGTGGCCAAAATTCCCGACCTGACGCTTATTGAGCAGCAAGTCCTACTGGCTATTCTCGTTCAGCATCCCAACGCTTATGGCGTTTCGATCCGCGATGAAATCAAAAAGCGCACGGATCGCGAATATTCCTTCGGCTCGATTTACGCTGTGCTGGAACGTCTTGAGGATCGTGGCATGATTTCTTCCCGAGAGGGCGAAGTGACGGCCGCGCGCGGTGGTCGTAAGAAGCAGTATTTCACGATTACCGCTCCTGGGCAGACCACGCTGCAAGTGTCGTTGCAGGCAGTGGATGCGATGCGGGACGGGATTAAGCTGGAGGGAGCGTTGGCATGAAAAAGGCCTACGTAGGTTTTCTTTTCCAGCTCCTAAAAGGAGGATTTACCTCAGCTGTCAGCATTTTGCTTTCGATGATTGTATTCGCGCTGATTTTCAAATCGTGCGTAACGCTCAACGTGAGCGTCGATTGGGCTAACCGGATTAGTTGGATTTCTGCCTTGGCGTTCCATACGGTTCAGCCAATTCTTATTTATGCACCAATTCTTTGGTTCCGACGTTTCGTCAGACTCTCGATGTTGATTGCGAGATCGGTGACGAACCTCCTAAGTTGGCAGAATTCTTGATCGGACTGCTTTCAAAGCGGCGCTATCGATCAGGCCTCTTGTACTCGCTTAACGAAGATTTTCAGAACGACCTCGCCGATGGCATATCGCTATCTCGCGCCAAGCATCGCTATTGGGCGGCCGCGTTGAATTCCGTTGCCCCGCAAATTTGGGCCGCGATCAAACGCTTCGGCGTAATCGGCATCCTCGCCGACTATGTTCGTGGCAAACTCGGCGGCGCATAGCTACAGCACACTCCCTCGCCCAAAGGGAGAAGGAAGACGCGCACGGTGATTGCTGCGACGAGTTCGGCGGCGCAAAAAAAAACGAAAGCCCCGTCGCCATGAAGCGCGGGGCCTTCAAAACGCGGAATGAAGCAGATCAGGCCTCTGCCGCCGCCTGCTTCTTCTCGATTTCGCGCTTCAGCGTGCGGGCGTTCTGCGACAGGTCCTCGTTCTTCGCCTTCACGAGAAAGGCGTCGAGCCCGCCGCGATGCTCCACCGACCGCAGCGCCGCAGCCGAGATGCGCAGCCGCACAGAACGCGCCAGCGCCTCCGAAGCGAGCGTCACATTGACGAGATTGGGCAGGAAGCGGGTCTTCGTCTTGCGGTTCGAATGGCTGACGAGATGGCCGGACTGCACGCCCTTTCCGGTGAGTTCGCAACGGCGGGACATGTCGGTTCCTTTCGCTTCAGATCTTTCCCGCGCAAGCCTGGCGCATCGGGCGCCGCAGGTCGTCAGCGTGGGGTGAAAAAGACAGCGAGGCGCGACGTCGAAACGCCGAGCCTCGTTTGCGGGCGCTTATAGAGGCAAAGCGCCGCAGTCGTCAACCAAGTCGCGGGCGGCTCGGCGCCTGGCGATGGCGCGGCGACGCTGCGGCGCACACGCCTCTAGACATCGGCTGCGTTCTGGGTTCTAAGCCTCCCGTCGCTCCGGGCGGGCCAGGGTCGCGCAGCCGCGCGCCGTTCGCCTTGCCGGGAATCATTGAGAAACCGAGGGGCAGGAGACCGTCTCCCGCCGGGCGTCGCCTGATGGCCGCGTAGAAAGCGAAAATCGAGGGAAAGGTTGGGGAAATTCAATGGCCAAAGCGATTTTGCACATGCTCAGCACGTTGAAGCATATGAGCCCCTTCGACGTAAATATGGCCCTCGACGCCGGCTATGACGCCGCTATTCCCTACACCAATGTCACGCTCGACGAAGTCACCGCCCTCGTGCAGGACGCGATGTTTTCGCGTGCGCCGTCGGCGGCGCTGCGCACCGGCATATTCTTCGCCGGCCGAGACGCGGTGCTCGCGCTCGACATGATGGACGCGGCGAAGAAAGCGCTGCTCAAGCCCTTCGAAGTGTCGTTGTTCGCCGACCCCTATGGCTCCTTCACCACCGCCGGCGCGATGGTCGCCTGCGTCGAGAAAATTCTGCGCGAGAAGAAGCAGCGCGAACTCAAGGGCGCCAAGGTGGTCATTTACGGTGCGACGGGCGTCGTTGGCTATTCGGCCGCGGTCATCTCGGCGCTTGAGGGCGCAGAGGTCACCGTCGTCGGCTACAGCGGCCTCGAGCGCGTCGCCAAGCTCGCCAACGAAATGTGCAAGCGTTTCGACATCAAGGTGGCGCCGGCCGACGGCTCTAGCCCCGAACAGGTGCGTGAGCTGCTTTGCCAGCATGAAATCGCGCTTTGCGCGGCGCGCGCCGGAGTCCAGGTGATTTCGAAGGACGATCTCGCCGCCGCCAAGGATCTGTTGATCGCCGCCGACGTCAACGCCGTGCCGCCGCTC
>JBFXJV010000079.1:0-10782 GCA_050174515.1 Methylocystis sp. | reverse complement strand
ACCTTCTTGCAGGCGGTGAATACGGGTCATCCCGGCTCTCTGACGACGCTGCATGCCGACAGCGCCTATGGCGCGTTTCAGCGGCTGGCGCTGATGACGCTGCAATCCAATCTGAAACTGACCAAGGCGGAAATCGTCGAATACGTGCGTTCGGTGGCGCCGATGGTCATCCAACTGCGGCGTCGCCCGACGCGCGGCGTCGCGGAAATCTATTTTCGCGGCTACGGAGCGCAGTAGGGGAAAGGGCGAGCCATGCGAGCTCTCGCCTATGTGATCATCGGGCTGATCGCTCTCGCCTGCGCCTTCTTCGCGTGGGAAGCGTCCTTCGCGGCGCTTGTCGGCCTCCAAACCAAGTCCTGGGAGTTGTGGCGACGCGTTCTCCACGGCCTTGAGATCGTCTTGCCGGCGGAGGTCGTCTATCAGCAATGGGCCTCTCCAATGGTTCAGCAGCTCGCGATCAAGGCCATTCTGGGTGGGCTGATCGCGCTCGCGCTCGTGACGCTCGGATTGGCGCAAGCCATGGAGTCGCTCGGCGGCGCGCGCCAGCCGTCTGGCGGCGCCCGGCTGGCGACCGAGCGTGATTTGCGCAAGGCGGGACTGCTGAACGGCAGGCCCGGCTATTCCGTCTTTCTTGGTCGCTTCAATGGCAAGGATATTCGCTATAGCGGCGCCAGTCACATTTACGTCAACGGCCCAACGCGCTCGGGAAAGGGCGTCGGCTTCGTCCTCCCCAACGCCATCGAATGGCGCGGCTCCCTCATCGGTCTCGATATCAAACGGGAAATGTGGGACCAGATCGGCGCGGCACGCGCGGCGCTGGGGCAGGAGGTCTTCATGTTCTCGCCGGGCTCTGCGCAGTCGCATTGCTGGAATCCGCTCGAGCTCGTGTCGCCCTGGCCGGAGCGCGCGACCGATGTCGCCAATATCGCGCATAGCCTGATTCCGCTGCCGCAATCGGGCGATCCCTATTGGGCGGAAACCGCCCGCGGTCTGTTTGCGGGTCTACTGGCCTATGTCCTTGACGCGCGCGAGCCGCCGATCGAGGGGCGCACGATCAAGGCGGCATTAAAAATGTTCAGCCGGGGTCGGCCGCTGGTCGCGGAGATGGCGAATATTTTAGCGAATGAGCCCGGGCTCAATGCGTTCGTGCAGGACAAGTTCCGGCAACACATCAGCCGCGAAGAAAAGCAGCGCCAGTCGTTCGAGTCGCACATCGTCACGGCGCTGGAGCCGTGGAACAACAGCCTGGTGGATGCGGCAACAAGCCGGTCGGACTTCAACATTACGAAGCTGCGCCGTCGGCCGTTCACGATCCTGATCGGAACGCCCGTCGGAAACTTTGCGGCCGTCGAAGCCGTCGTGCGGCTGCTGGTGCAACAGGTTCACGACGTTCTGCTGCGCAATCTGCCTGGTCTCGATGAGCCGCATAAGCTGCTGCTGATGCTCGATGAATTTTTCCAGTTCGGACGCATGCCCGAAATTGTCGACCGCGCGCCGCTCGTTGCCGGCTACGGCTTTCAGATCGCGGTCATCGCCCAAGGCTTGACGCAGCTCGACGTTCGTTACGGCAAGCCGACACGCGACATGCTCTTGGGCAATATGGACGTGAAGCTGCTGATCGGCGTCGGCGATGAGACGACGGCGCGCTATTGCGCCGACGAATTGGGAAAGCACTACATCCGCCGGGAAGGATGGGGGACGTCTGTCGCGACTGGTTTCGGCGGATCGCAGGGCAGGGCGACGCGCACGACGCAAGGAAGGTGGGAGCTGGAGCCGCTGATGACGAGCGAGGCGATGCGCCGCCTCGATGCGACGAAGGCGGTTCTGCTGGTGCGCGGCGAATATGGCGCCGTCCTCGACAAGGCGCATTTCTTCAAGGAAGCGAGTTTCAAACGACTGGTCGAGCCCGCACGGGGGTTCGCGCATCGGATCGCCATTCCTGACGTGACGGACACGGGCGGCGGCGAAATCGAAACGGTCGTCCCCGGCGCGCCGGGCGGCTTCAAGCATCTTGTGGCGAAAGATCGTGTCGTGAGCGAAGCGCGTGCACTCTATCTCGACGCCTCTGCGTTCGAGGCGGCGTTTGTGCAGGCGATGACCGAAACCGGGAACAGCGCCACGGCGGAACTGCTGAACCTGCTGCGGATTGAGCCGGCGCGATTTGGCGAGCTGCGCGCAACCCGAAAAAGGATCTTCGCGAAGGCCCCTTCACCAGAAGCGGCGACGGCCGCTCTGAGGCAGGAAGTCTATTCGGCGCGTCGGTTGTTGAATGATGAACGCGCCCAACTGGCGCCCGCGACCGGCGCGGCAGCCACGCCAAAAGCGGCGGCTCCTGTCGCCACCGCGGCCATCGCCAGCTCCGCGCCGTTATTTGAGCCAGCCATCGGTGATGGCGCAACGTCCAATGACAGCGGCTCGCCCGAGAGCCCCGCATTTCATATTGGCGACGACATGCTGGCCCGGTTGCATGAGGTAAAAGGGCAATCGGACATCACGGCTGAAATTGTGAAGTCGGCCGCGACGCGCGCTGACATAGACGACGCGGCGAAACTCGGCGCGCTTGTCGACGCGTTAAGCGTTCAAGCCGAGCTCTTCATTGATACGCCGACGCTCGGCGATCTGGCGGCGCTGACCGCGGCTGTGGAAGCGGAGACTGCGGAGCAATAATCGAATGGATGTTCTACGCCTGCGAGAGGCGCTGCGTTGTAATTCCGCCGATTATTGGCGATGCGCGCTATGGGCGCTCTCCGGCAAGGAACGTGAGATAATTCGCGGCCTGCTGCGCCTTGGAGGCGGCGGTGAAAATCGCCTTCTTGTCGGCCTTCAGCACGGTCAGCCAATTGGCGATGTAGCTCGCGTGGTCGGGGCGAAGCTCCGGCGTGACGCCCAGATCCGCGCAGAGGAACGCCGCGCCGACTTCGGCGACAAGCTCTTCCATCGCGTAAGCTTCAGAGCCGAAGCGATTCTTCAGGTCGCGGGCGCAGCGCGACGCATGGCCCGTCCAGTGCGTCAGCTCATGCATCAGCGTCGCGTAAAACGCCTCGCCTGCCGACATGGTCTCGCTGCCGGCGAAGCGGGTGCGTTCGGGCATCATGATGTCGTCGGTCGAAGGACGATAGCAGGCCTTCGCGCCGGACTCGGTGACGCGGGCGCCGGTAGCGGCGAGGAAACGCTCGGCCTCGTCGATCGGAGAGAAGAGGGGAGTAACGGGAAGCGTCTCCTCGGGAGCGGCGTAACCCTCCACCTGGTCGGCGTTGAAGACATAGCTCGCGCGCGCGAGCAAGCGCTCGGCCGTTTCGGGCTCAGCAGCGTCCTCGCGGTCGGTCTCGACGGTGAAGGTCTTATAGAAGACGACGAGCGAGGATTTCTCGCCACGCCGGACCTGACAGCCATTCTCATGCCACTGGCGATAGGTGCCCCAGATGGGCTGCGCGTAGCCTTGATGCAGGGCGGCCACCCAGAGGGCGAGGACATTGACGCCATTGTAGTGCTTGCCGGAGGCGATGTTACGTGGGCGGCCTGAGGCTCCGCCGCGATTCCAGGGCGGCCGGAATTCGCCTGCGCCGTCCTCGATGGCGGCGATGATGCGGCTGGTGATTTCCTGATGAATGTCGAGCCTGGGTTCGCGGGACATGCGGCGTTCCTCTTCGGTTGGTCGGCCGCGACCGCCGCGACCTGATCGGTCGCCGAAGAGGCAGGGGGCAGCACAGAGCCGCACCCGCAGGGCTGAAACGAAGTGGAAGACGGCAACGCCGTTGCGGCGCGGGGACCCGCCTGCCAGGCCTAGACCGATGATTCAGGTCGTGCGGCGCGGAGGAGTGCGAAAGAAGCGGTAAGCGCTGTGCGAACTTACTCGGACGACCATGGCATGGCGCCTATTCAGCGCGCCTTCGACTGGGTTTGAGGCGGAAGCGACAAGCGGTTCCGCACATCGGGTGAACGGAACGGCTGACGTTCACCCAAAGGCCTGCCAGCGACCGAAGCGAGTAGCGTCTGTTTCTGAAACGCGAGCGTCGCGCTTTCAACGCAACCACTCTCCGACGCCGCCATGCCGCGAGCAAGTTCCACTGCGAGAATGGGAAAAGCTATAGGTTGAATCGCGACAACGCGCACTTGCGCCATCCGGCGCGCTGCCGGTGATGCTATGTGCTGGCGCGTGAACATCCTCGCCGCGCGAATTGGAATAGTGCCCATGTTCCTGTAGCTGCGACTCAATTGGCGTTCCAGGCGCGAGTTCGGGCTTGAGCGGCGACTTCGCGAGCGCAAAGCTCGCACTCAATAAAAGGCCAAGAGCTATAAAAATTGCCCGCGTCACAGGAGCACAGTCTCAACGGGATCAACAAGCGATGCGTCGTCGTCGCCGGCGCCTGCCTTGTTGACACGAGTCGACACAATCCATTCATTCAAGGAATCTTCCAGGGGCGCGCGTAGGAGCGCGCCTCGATCATCGCCGCGGATCCATGCGTTGGCGTCGCGCCAGTCGAGAATGACCGGCTGCCGATCATGGAAACGGTTCATCCAGTTGTTCGCCGCGCCGACAATAATTGTTGCCGATGTGAGAGGCTCGCCTGTGCCAGGATGCTTGGCTTGCTCCCACAATGCGGCGAAGGCGAGCGGTTCACCGGACCGCGCCGAAAAATAGTGCGGCGTTTTCGCCCGCGCTACAGTTCGGGCGTAGCATCATCGCCATAGTTCAACTCCTCCAACGCGCATCTTTGCCCCTCGACTTCCTGGTTGAAAAAATATTCTAAATTGCGCTCAGGTCAGCCTTGGCTTGCGCGAGGACTTTCCCGGCTTGTTCGATGCTTGGCTTCAAGGCGATTCTCTGAGCCAGAATGTGATCACGAATTTTTGTGAGCGCCTGCGGCCCGTTGATCAGGCTCTGTTCCAATTTTTGTTTCATATCGGCGACGTCGCGATCGAGCGCGGCGATGTCGCGGGGATCGACACCTTTGGAGGCGTCGAATCTGAATCCGCTTTCGGCGACTTGGCGCCACTTCATCAGTTCGCGCGTGAGCGCCGGTCCGAAGCCTGGCACCTTCGTGATGTGGGCTTCGCTGACGTCCCAAGCCGTTTCTATGTTGTAGCTGGCAAGCATTGCTTTCCGGCCCGGGCCGATTCCGGGGATCTTGGCCGGTTCGATCTGGATGGCTTCGAGATAACGTTTTCGCTGATCGCGCTCGCGTGCTCTCTCGAGTTCCTGATAGCGGTGCCGACGCAGGTTCGGGAGATCCAAAAGCTGCTCCTTTTCATGTTGCAGTTGGCGTAAGTGGGTCGTGAACCGTTGGTCGCTGGCATCCTGATCCCAGCGTGCCTTCAACATCTTGAAGTGACCCTCGGCGCGCGCCACCGCGTCGCGGAACTTGGCGCTCTCCGAGCCGTCTCCCGATTGCTTCGAAACGCCTGACAGAACGAACAGACCGCCAACGATCCAGATGAACGCTGCGGCGGGCATGGCGCCCATCAAGACTACGATAATGGCGATCAATCCGGCATATTTCGCGGCATTCCTAAACCTGCGTTGTCGTCCCAGAGCGAAAGCCTCCTTTGACGGCGCCGTTTTATTCCAATCGGGCAGATTCGGCGCCGGGCCGGGCGACGGGATCGCCGCTATTCTGGCCCATACCGAGCCGACATCGATCCTGCCAGTAATGCCGCCTAGTGGCGCGGTCTTGATCACGAAACTGAACAGAACGGCGCCGGTCGCCGCCTCCAATCTGCACCACGGACAATGATCAAGCCCGCCAACGTAATAATGAGAAGCGTTGATGCGACAGGCCTTGGTCTGCTTCTCCAGGTTATCCAGATCTGCGACCCATTCCTTTGCGGTTGGCCGACGGCCATCTTGTACGCCGCTCTGTGCGAAGGCGCGTTCGATCAGCGAGGCGATAGCCGGGGAGGCAATGCCAATGGGTGGCACGTTCGGAGGCGGCTCCATTTGGAACGTGGAACTGTTGGCGCCGTATGCGAAGCGGAATTCCGCAATCGCTTTCTCGATGCTCATGTCTCCGCGTCCGAGGAACCGGCCAGCGAACGGGTGGCGTCCCATGAACAACAGATGGAAAATGAGGATCGCCAGCCCAAAGTTATCGTGGTTCGGCGTTCGGACGACGCCGCGGAAACGTTTCCCCTGAAGCTCAGGCGGCGTGAACGTCGGCACGCCGACCTCGCAAAGGTATCGACGCGCGCCGACACTGACTTGGAACGAATCGCAATCGATCAGACGGACTGTCGCCTTGTCCGAGACGCAGACGCCGCCATGGTTGACGTCGCCGATCACGCACCCGGTTTCGTGAATGGCGGCGAAAGCGCGGGCCGTATTCGCGGCAGATCGGATTAGAAACCGCCAGTCTGCGGCAGGAAACTCGGCCTTGCGGCTGCGTGGACTGTAGAGGTTGTGGATGTCCTTGTGGCCGTCGACGCGCGGCAATAGCAGGCCCACAGGCTTGCCGTCGGTGGAGCGCAACAGATCTAGCGGCCATGCGGCCAACGAAAGCAGGCGGTCGTTTTGCAACGACGCCATCGTCTCGATCTTGGATGCCTTTTCCGAGGAGACGTCTTGATGATAGAGCTTCGCTACTTGGCCGCTTCGGTCTGCGATTTCGTAGACGGTGCCTTCTCCGCCTCGTCCAAGCAGTCGTCCGAGAGCAACAGATCCCTTGGAATCTCTGACCTTGGGCAGCGGCTTTGTCATTTTGACGCTTCGGCAGGGCGTTCAGCCGCCTCGACTCTTGTCGCGAGGATGAGGGTCTTGTCGTCGTCGGTTCGGTCACATACCGCGGGCGAGGATAGGTACCGCTCCAGCCCGCCGGACAATGCGACGTCGAGGCCTTCTGCCGTCGACAATCTCATGGGACCGAAAATCTTCTCGAAGAACGGGGCGTGGACGCTCTTGGTCGCATAATGCAGGACCAGAGACTCGATGCCATCTGTGAATAGCGCGACTTCGTCAACCTTCCTTGGAACGAGGTCGAAAGCCATACGGTCCGCGGCGCCGCTCTCCGTGACGAAAAAGGTCGAATTGGCGTAGACGCCTCGTTGCGGCCAATGCACCCATGCCCATTCGCCTCCCTCGTCGGCGACGACCATCGCGCCATCGCCGACCTGCAAGAAAGCGGCGCCGTCCTCCCCGATGACGGCGACGAGAAGAGTGCACGCGTAATCCCGCAGGGTTGTCCCCGCGCCCGTGGCGCGAAGGGAGATGGCCTCTTGGACCATTTCGACCCAAGAGCGGGCCTCGTCGAGGCAGAGGTCCGAGACTCGTCCCCCGCGAGCGAGGAAGACCTCGACGGCCTCTACGATGGTTCGGCATGCCAAATCGGACCCTTCGTCCGCCAAGGCGGCGCTGCCGGCTCCATCTGAAACGACGAGCGCTATCACCGTTCCGCCGTCGCGGTCCGTCAGGACTTGGCAGGCATGGCTGTCTTGACAAACCGTCCCTTGCTTTACATGCGACGAACCAATCGCCGAGGCGGCTGCAATCCGCCATCCGCTATGGTTCATCCGGCAAAAGCCCATCCGTCAGGCGCCGTCGGGTTCGCGAGCGGCACGGCGTCGCCGGGTTGCGAGTGAGATACCGACCCGAGCGAGTTGGAGAGCCACTGGAAAAGTTCGCGAAACTGCAAACCTTTCAGCTTCAACGGCTGACGGACGGAGATCTGAGCAAGCGTTTCGAAATTGGCTCCTTCGACGCCGACCGCATAGAATTGGAAAGCCTTGGATTGTTCGCCCTCGCGAACCATATCTGCGGCGTGTCGCCAAGAGTCGGTCGGTCCTCCATCCGTGATCAGGAAAATCCACGGGCGGTAATAGGCGACGCCGTTACTCTTGTAGACTTCCTTTCGTTGCCGGACGAGTTCGAGTCCCTGAGTTATTGCTGCGCCCATCGGGGTATCCCCGATTACCGACAGCGTCGGCGGGACGAATATATCGGCGGTCGCAAATTCCGATATCGTTTGGACGGGGCCAAAGCCCACGATGCCGATTTCGACTCGCTTGGCAGCGAGACTGTCGCTCATCAATTCGTCTTTGAAAGCAATCAGGCCGGCATTCAGCTCGTCGATTGGTCGGCCCCGCATGGAAACGGAAGTGTCCAGCAGCAAAAGACATGGTCAACGCGGCTCCGGATTGTCGGTGAAATCATCCGCGTTGAATGGGATCTGATCGAAACTGGACATTCGGGCCTCCTTGAAACTTTCGCCATAATGACTCCATGCATTTCCGGATCGTCAAGGGACCGTCCGGTCGCCGCGCCTGCGTCTCGAATGGGAGGTAGCGCCTCCGATCGCCGATGGACCGGCGCTTCCATCTAGGCTAATTGTAATCTTCGTGCTACACAATTATGTTTTCTGTAGCGTCAAGGCTCCAAATGCCCACTCCTCACAATCCTCCCGCCGCAGTGCGCCGTGCGCTACGCAAGCTCGGGGCGGACATTCACGACGCCCGCCGACGCCGGCGGCTGCCGATGGCGGTGGTGGCCGAACGCGCCTTCACCTCCCGATCGACCCTGCAAAGGGTCGAGGCCGGGGACACCAACGTCAGCATCGGCATTTATGCCGGAGTCCTCCAGGCGCTTGGGTTGCTCGACGGGCTGAGCGAAGTCGCCGACATCGGCAATGACAGCGTCGGCCAAGCGCTTGCGAGCGCCGACCTGCCCAAGCGCGTCCACCTCAAGCGGCCAAAGGGATCGCCTCGCGATGGCTGACTTCGAAGTCGACATCGATCTCAATGGACGCACGCGCCCGGTCGGAAGGGCGAGGAGCAATCGCGTCCGGGGCGTGGAGACGATCCTCTTCGAATATGACGACGCCTGGCTCGATGACGCGGACCGCTTCTCGCTTCAGCCTGCTCTCGCATTGACCCGCGGCGCCTTCGCGCCTCCTGCCGGTCTCGCGACTTTCGGCTCGATCGGAGACTCTGCGCCAGACACCTGGGGTCGGCGGTTGATGCAGCGTGCGGAACGTCGGCTCGCCGAACGCGAAGGCCGCGCTGTCCGTACGCTCACGGAAAGCGACTACCTGCTGGGAGTCGCCGATGAGACCCGGCTCGGCGCGCTCCGGTTTCGTCGGGTCGGTGACGAGGTCTTCCAGGCGCCGATCGGGGCAGGCGTGCCAGCCCTGATCGAGCTTGGTCGTCTGCTCCAGATCACCGAGCGGATTCTCCGGGACGAGGAAACAGACGACGACCTTCAACTCATCTTCGCGCCCGGCTCCTCCCTCGGCGGCGCGCGGCCGAAGGCGTCAATCATCGACCAACACGGCCATCTCTCCATCGCCAAGTTTCCCAAGGAGACCGATGATTACAGCATAGAGACCTGGGAGGGGATCGCGCTGCGGCTGGCCGGCCAAGCCGGCATCGTCACGCCGCAACATGAACTCGTCGACGTTGCCGGCAAAGCGGCCATGCTGTCGCGACGGTTCGATCGCCACGGCGCGATCCGCCTCCCGTTCCTGTCCGCTATGGCGATGATGGGCGCCAAGGACGGCGAGCGTGGCAGCTACCCCGAGATTGTAGATGCCCTTGCCCAACATGGCGCGCAGGGAAAGGCCGACGCCCACGCACTCTACCGGCGCGTCGTCTTCAATGTGCTGATCTCCAATGTCGATGATCATCTGCGCAACCACGGCTTCCTCTGGCTCGGCAAGGCAGGATGGTCGCTCTCGCCCGCCTATGACCTCAATCCGACGCCAACGGACCTCAGGGCGCGCGTACTGACGACAAACATCGACCTCGACGAGGGCACGTGCTCGCTCGATCTTCTGGAGAAGGCTTCAGAGTATTTCGCGCTGACGCTGCCGCAGGCACGCGCAATCATCAAGGAGGTCGCGGCGGTGACGGCGACATGGCGTGACGCCGCCAAGGCTGTCGGAGCGCGCTCGGCCGAGATCACCCGCATGGCCAGCGCTTTTGAGCACGATGATCTCAAGCGGGCGCTCGCGCTTTGACCAGGTCCGTCCTGTTTCCTCGCAGACCATTGGGTTCTGCCCCAGGCGCGCCGATCGACGTCGCTGCTGTCGACCTTGTCGAAGACATGACCAGCTGAGCGCATGAGGTGAGCGACCTGAAGCTGCAGGTCCGAGCTCCACTATCGAGCTTCACCCTCGGATTCCGACCTCCGGGGCTGCGCCAGCTCGCGATTGATGCGCGCCGCGTTCTCCTGGTCGACGCGCCGCTGCTCTTCCTCCTGTTTCAGAACGCGCGACTGCTGCTCGCGAAGGTTCTGCATCTGCTCGCTCTGTCGAGGATCGGCCGGCATTTCGCGGCGCGTGTTGTCCTCCATGGATCGATCCGCTTCGCGCGCGCTTGCGGCCTCGGCCTGCGCGCGATAGGGCGTCTGCTCGTTCGTTTGCGCGTCATGGGCTTCTTTCGCTTCCCTGGCGCGGTAAGCCTGTTCCGTTTCGCGCGCCGCTTCGCGATCTACCCGCCCCCGAATCTCCTGTAGGCGAATATCGCGCTCGGCCGCCGTCGAGGTGGGACCTTCGGCGCGGGCAGGCTCGTCTCGTTTGTCTTGCCGCTCCATCGGCGCGGCCTCGTGCCTTTCATCGGGCTGCGCCTGGCCTTCGGCAATCCGCGCGCGGTTTATTTCGATCTCGGCGCGCAGTTCGCGAATGCGATCCTGCATCTCTGGATTTGTGACTTTATAGCCATGCTCGGCGGCGAGCCGCGCAACAGTTTCCTTATAAGCGTCGCTCCCGGTGATGTTGAGCGTTTCCCACTTTTCGGACGCCACTTTGAGCGCGGCGTTGACGGAATCCGCGTTATTCCAGTCGCGAATATCGAGCT
>JBFXJV010000078.1:0-10854 GCA_050174515.1 Methylocystis sp. | reverse complement strand
CTTCAACGAGCGGCAGCGCCGACTTCAAGAATGCTGCGACCTCATGCTCCTTGCCGATCTTAGCTTCGAGCGTCGCCAAGATGCCAAAATTTACCATCGCGGACCTCCTTGGTAACTGAGGCCTCCCCAATCCATAGATCGCACTGGACGGCGTATTTTCCACGACGGCATGGTCAGCACGCCGCCTCTCACGTTCCTGCGCACTGTGAAGCTTGCCGGAAACGAGAGAGCTTTTAGCTAGCTTGATATCTCGCCGGCGCAAGGCCGCCGCCGGGTGACAAGAGGGAGCATAAGGATGCAAGCACTCGACGTTCATGATTACGCCCGTCAGTTACTCGCCGCGCATGGCGACAAGGCTGTTGCAGAGGCTGCGCAAAAAGCCAGGGCTATGGAAGAACAGGGCAAAAGCGATGAGGCCAAGGTTTGGCGGCGCATTGAAGATGCGCTGAAGGAGATGCTTGGGCCACACCAAAGCTAGGACCGCAAGCGTGGCTGACGCGCTCGCCGCCCCTTCGCGTCGTCCCTCAGCGTCAGCGCGATCGCTTGCGGTACGGCCTTCGCGTCGGCGTCTGAGAGGCGATTGACAAGCCCCCGCCGGGTCTCGGCTCGTCTTTGAAATCGACGGAGGCGAGCGCGATGTTGCGCGCGTCTTCGACGGCGAACGACTCGGCGGCCTTGCGGATCCGCAGAGGCAAGGCGTAGGGCGGGTTCGTGTCATTTTGCCGCGGTTGCATTCATAGAATCCGCGCTTAGCTGTCGTGCATGCGTCGACGCCAATCGGGTCGACGCGAGTTTAGTCCATCGTAACAGCGTCAGCCCGGCCGGCGACGACCGGGCTTTTTCGTGCGAGAATCGCAGCGCGAAAAGCGGCGATCGTCGGCGCGTCGAGCGCTCGGCCAAGTGCATCGAGGTACGCCCTCATACCAAATCCCATGATCAGAACGGATATACTAGTCGCCCAATTCGATAGACATGAGCGCCAAAACTCACGTCGGCAGAGTAGCTGGTTAAGCTCCCGCAGATCATCGAACGCGGCGGATTTCGAGCAGGAAAAGCTTTCCCCAGCAGGCCAGGGGACTTCATGAAGCGGTCCATGACAGATTGGCGCACGCCATATCGCCCGACCCTTCGAGCGCCGAAACGAACAGATCTAGAGGAAGGCTTCGCCGCGATAATCCGCATCGCCGATGCCGTGAGAAATTCACGATGAACCGATTGGCCCCATGCCCAAAGAGGCAAAGAGGCGCCTCTAACCCGACGCGAGGAACTTCTCCTGATAAACCTGCTGCTTTGGCACACCCGCCGTTTCGGCCGCAACGAAGGCGGCGTCGATCATGGCCGGCGGGCCACAAAGATAGATGTCTGGTTGCGCGTCGCCTTTCGCCAGTTCTGCCTGAAGCAGATCAATCACTGTCCCGCCGCACACCCCATTGCCGTCACCGCCTTCGACCACGGCGACACGCAGCTCCAGGTTGGGCATCGCGCTTTGAAGCGTCTTGAGCTCGTCGACGTAGAAGAGCTCGTCGCGCCGGGTGACCCCGAAGAACAGCTTCGCCGGCGTCCGGTCGCCGCTCCTGTACATATGCCGCACCATGGACAGCACCGGCGACAGCCCGGTCCCGCCACCGACGAAATAGCGCGGCCGTGGCCCATTGTCGCGCAAATTGAAAGCCCCCGTCGGCCCTCGAAGGTTGAGCTTCATCCCAACCTGCGCGTCATTCATCAGGAACTTTGAAAAAGCGCCGTCGGGCAGAATCCGGATGAAGAATTCGAGCGCGCCGTCGCCTGATAGCGAGGCCATCGAATAAGAGCGCCGCGTATGCGTGCCCGGAATTTCGATGTCGACAAACTGACCCGGCATGAAGTTCAGCGAGATTGGCGAACTGCCATCGGACGTCAGCGCCTGCACGACCAATCGCACGACATTCGACGACACCTTGTCGCAGGACCTGATCTCGCCAATCCAGTTCGTCTGAATCGTCTCGAAGGAAATGCGATCATAGGTGTAGGGAACGAGGATATGCATGTCGCTGCGCGGAAAGGTACGACAGAGCAACACCATGCCGTCTTCTTCTTCATCCGGCGGCAACGCCTGGACGCTGACGTCGACGAGTTCATAATCGCCGTCGGTGGCTTCCCCTTTGCATGTCGCACAACCACCCGCGCGGCAGGAAGCCATAAGGATGACGCTTTGGCGCAGACCCGCCGAGATCACATCCTCGTTTGGTCCACATTCAAAGGAACAGGTTTGCCCGTCCTCGGTTTCGATTACGATCTGATACATCTTTCAACTCTGGATTTTGCTGTCGCCGAGTTGGGGCTCTTCCGCCAAGCGCACGACTTCGGGCGCGCCGAGGCCTGCTTCTCTCAGCAGATTCCGGATTTCGTCGACGGTTGCATTTCCGGCATCGCGCAAATGATCCTGGCGCTCGAAGAAGCGGATGACGTAAGACACAGCTTCCCGTGCGGACGACTCGCTGAGCGAACACCCTTCCTGCACAAACTCTCCGTCGCGCAGGACTTCCCAATGCCACATATACTCAAGGTCTTTGCCAAATGCCGAATAGCGGGATTCTGCGTAAAGCATGACGGCCTCGGGATCGTCAGCCAGCATCTTCCCGACATCGGGTTGATCATCATCTCCAGTCATTTGCCGCTCCATTGCTCATAGCGGTGAAGCTCGGGCGTCTCCGCCCGAGCCCGACATTGACAGAGTAGCAGTCGCAGGCCCTAGGAGGCGGTCTGAAGATGCAGGACCTTTACCCCACGTTCCTTGCGCAAGCCCTCGAGCGGCGTTGAGTAGTAGTCGGTGTTGCGCATTTCCATGAGCAAAGTGCCGAGCGCCGCATCCGTGCGCAGAAAGACATTCACCGGCATGACCGGCGGCTTGTAGAGCTGCCGAAACTCGACATGAATGCGCTCGGCGTCATACTTGCTTTTCGCCGCCTTCATCTTGTCGATCCAGGACGCCTCAACTGCGGCGGCGTCCTCGCCTGCCGAGGTCTTCGTCATCAACGCGGCCACGGGAAGGTGGCTGACTTTGAGCTGCGAGAGCTTTTCCTCGATCTTGCGCTCGATGTACTGATAGTCGGTGTCGAGGTCGTAGCTCTTGCGCCACGGCGATGAATAGGCGAGACGAAAATCCTGGATGAACTTTGTCGCCGCATCGACGGTCGTCAGCTTGGAAATCTTGTCTTCCCACGTTGCGCGTGTGGCGTTGTCGTGGATTGGTTCTTTCTTCCCCATTGCTCTACTCCTTGTCCTTTCGCCGACGATCAGATGTCGGTGAGGGCGCGATCGAGGCCCATGAGTTCCGAGGTGATGGTGAATTTGGTGCCGAGCGTATAGGCGCGGCCGACGGTCGACGACACATTCACAAGAAGGTCATAGACCGAGAAGGGCTTGCCGAGCATTTCGGAGGCCTCCGCCGCGTCGATCTCAATCGCGCCATCGGCCTTGATCCACCAAAAGCCGGCCTTGTCCTCGACGACGATGGTCGGATTCTTGGCCTTGCCTTCCTTGAGAAGGATATCCTCGACGATCGCGTCGATTTCATCGCTCTTCATGAGAACGAGCACAACGGCATTCGATTCATGAACCACCTGGTTTTCGTCGGCGAAGAATTCGTCGGCGAAGGCCTTCCCCGTCTTTTGCATGATGCCGGCGTTATAAGCGTTGTGAGACGTAGTCATTTCGAACGTTTCCTTACTTCTTGAGGCCGGCCAGCACCGCATCGACTGTCTTGTCGATGTCGACCTTGTAGCCAATCTTTTCTGCGTAATCGGATTTCCAGTCGCCGAATACGCGATGCAGGGCTTCCGACACGCCCGCGCGATCCGTCGCGCCGGGTACGTTCTCGACCTTCGCGTAGAGACCGACGAAGTCCTTGAGCGCCGTGACCGACATATCGAGATAGTGATCTGTCCAGGCGTGAAGGAATGTGCGGTTATGCGCGCCGAATTCCGGATCATTGGCAAGGCAGTCGACGAAGAGATCCTCCATCGCTCCACGCGTGATCTGGAAATAGGTCTGCGACTGCGCCGTAAAGAATGGCGTCAGCGTGTCGCCATAGACCGTCGCGAGCCGTTGGAAGAATTCGCGGCGAACGAACTGGCCGAACAGCGCATCATAGACGCAATGACCGGCCCACAGGATTTCGTTCCAGTCCTGAATGCCCTGCCAGATCTCTTCGACCGCGGCGCGGGCGCCGGCATAGATCGGATCGGTCGTCCAAATCTTCTTGGGAATGTCGGTCGAGGCGTCGAAGCCCGGAACGAGCTTGGCGATGAACAGACGCTCCATCTGGATCATCTGCGCATTGTCGACTTTGTCCAGCCCGGCGAACGTCGCCGACTGGCGGATAACGTCCGACAGACAGTCACGGCCCACGGAGGAATGGGAGTTGAATAGCCCATATTCGTTGTAGAGCAATGCGCCATAATATTTGTTGAGGATTTCGTCGCGCCAGTAGGGATCAATCGTGCGGATCGAGCCTTCGGCCGAATAGGCCGCGAGAAAGCGCTGCGTGTAACGCGCTTCTTCCGACTTGTCCTTCACATAAGGCGCGTGCCAGCGGCGCGCTGGATCGCGATGGCGATACCAGTCGGTCGTGCGCAACTCCGTGCTCTCATTGCCCCAGGACGGCCGACCGCCGTGGAACTTTTGCGTCCAGTCGCCCCAATCTAGGCCTCCGGCGATCCAGTCGGGATTGGGCTGCGCATAGACGGAGAGCTGCTCATATTCCGAAAGACGCTTCCATCGCGGCTGAATGAAATAGTGATATTTGCGCTGCGTATCGAGCGGGTGATCCGGTATCGCCTTGAGAATGATTGCGGCGCGTTCGGGATCGATCAGGCCGCGCTTAGTGACGGCCGAGCTTTGCGGTTGAGACATCTGACATTTCCTCGACTATTCGTGCTTCGTGATTGGCTCGCCGGGCGCATGGACGTCCGGCGAGCATTTTGGGAATACACCAGTGAGAAATCAGTTGAACTTCGCGAGCGGATTGTGGAAGACGCAGCCGGCGCGCTTGATATCCTCGAGCGTCCACAGATTGTCGCCACGCACATGCGGCTGGGCGATCAGCGTCTTGCCGTCCGAGCGCACGCCATGGCCTTCGACGATGACGTCCGATAGTTCGCGGCCTTCGTATTGCTCGAAGATCGAGTGGCACTCGTAGCGCTCCGGCTCCGTCAGCCACATGCGCTCACCCCAATCGTCGGTGAGCGAATGCTTCTGGCCGTTGAACTCATGAACGCGCAACGAACCGGAGCCCTTGGCGAGCGTCGGGATGAACGGCACCTGCGACACGCGGTCAATATAGACCTCGTGCCCGTTGGCGACGAGCCAGGCGTATGGAATGAAACCGCTCTTGGGATCCTCGTAGCCGAGCCTCTTCCACTCATTGTAGATTTTGCCATAGTGATCGGCCCAACCAGGATAATTGGCCTCGAACCACTCCTGATCCTCTTCGTCCGGCAGCGACAAACGCGAAAAGCCAAGCGGCCACAGCGCATAAGCGGCGAGCGCCAGATCGTGATGCGCCCAATAGGCGTCGCGCTTGGCGTCGCGCAGCGACCGCGGGCTCTCGACGCCGTATTTGCCGAGACGACCGATCCAGATTCCACCCCAATCCTCGTAGACCCACCGGTTCCAGGTCTTCACCCACGGCTCGACCTTGAATTTCGAGCCATACTCGAAGAGATAGCCGAGCGCCGGCGTGAAGTATTTCTGCTGCGTCCAGAAGGCGTTGTTGAGATCGGTGTTCAGATATTTCGCCGCCGCAGGGTCGTTGGCGATCGAGACGACCGTCTGATAGCCGTTCGCCATGTGACGAAGCTCGTCCGTCTCGACCGAAAGGAAGACCGTCGGCGTGATCTCGTCGCCATTGGCCGACGCCCATTCCGTGACCGCGACGATCAGCGGGTTGGTGAAGCAGGCCTCGCCGACGAGTTGCAAATTAACCGAACATTCGACCGCGTCGCCTGAGATGAAACCGTCAGCGAAGACGCGCTTCATGCCCTTCCAGAGCGGTCCGATCGCGCGGGTGCGGCGCGCGTCATTGTGGCCCGCCGGATCGTGATAGTGCTTCGAGTAGTAGTGATTGATGAAGGCGCATTGATGCGTGTGACGAATTTCGTCGAGCACCTGCGCGAGATAGCCGTTCTTCTGCTCGGCGGCCGTCGCGGAATCCCACAACATGGCGGAAGCGGCGATCGCGTTATATTCGCCGACCTCAAGGAAGTTGGAGATGACCTTCATGGTCTCGCCCCAGCGCGGATGCACGCGGTTGCCGGCGCCAAGACGGGTCAGACCGTCCAGCAGCGTTCCGAACTGGCGTTCGTCCTTCGCCGCTTCCATCCGCGCATATTCCTTGGCGATGACCTTGAACTGCTCCTTCGTCTGGTTCGCCATGTGATATTTGGTCGCGTATTTGGTGCGATTGTTCTTGAAGTCCCAGTTAAAGCTCTGCAGCCATTTGTGGACTTCCTGCGGCTCCACTCCCACCGGCGCGCGGTTCACTTTCAACGCGTCGGTCGCCGCTTTTGTAGCAAGACTGATAGCCATGCTTCCTCCTCCAAGGATTTGTTCGAATGTTATGGACGGACCATCATCGCTTCCGCTGACGCGCGCGATGATCGACCTGTTTGGCGCCGACTTTTGCGTGGCCGCAGCGGTCCGAGCCCTCCTACGTCGCCCTGCGCTGGTGAATTCGCAGCGCAACGTTGCTCAAATAAATCGCAAGGGATGTGCCATGTGCATGCAAATCCAACAGAGCGTTGTTTCTCATGAGTTTTTTGTAGCGCTGCGCGAAGTGCTGAAGTGCATGTGCAAGTAAAACTTTTATACAGGCGTTCAAATTCAATACGCTCTTGATGAATCGCTTTTGCGTCCGCAAAAAAATAAGCGACGGCGTATCGCTAAACGATAGGCCGTCGGCGATGCCTTGAGCGACCAAATCGTCGGCTAAATGCGCGGATCCTCGCGCGTCGCCGCAGCCTCATCGCCGCTAAACCCGAACGTCGGGTCGTCGGGTGGAAGAATCGTGATTGAGCATTCCACCGTCATCAGCGACATTGCAGTGCCGATTGCGTTTCGCAAGGCGAGTCGTATGACGCCAACAGGATCGACCACGCCCATCTCATACAGATCGCCCCAAACGCCTTTGCGAACGTCGTAACCAAAAAATTCCTCATCGCTGCGCCGTAGCTCAAACAACAGTTCGTTCGCATCTATTCCGGCATTGGCGGCTATTCGCCGCGCAGGCTCGTCGAGCGCGTTTCTAACGATCGCAATTCCGTGGTTCTGATCGAGATTATCCCCGGTCAATTCCACCAATGCGCGCCTCGCGCGATAAAGACCCACGCCGCCGCCGGCGATGACCCCCTGCTCTCGCGCCATCCGCGCCGAGTTCAACGCATTGTCGATACGCTGAAGCCGTTCCTTGATCAGCACGTCGGTATAGCCGCCGACCTTGATCGTCACTATTTTTCCGGTGAGCGCGCTGATCCGCTCCTCCAGTTTTTCGACCTCACGGCGCTTGCCCGACGGAGAACCTTTTGATGCATCGCCATTGACGATCCAATCCAGTTCTCGCCGTGCGCGCGCCAAACGGTCGGCGATGGCGACAGGATCACCGCCTGCGCCGACGACGATCGTCTCGTCTTCGCTCGCAACGACGCGACGGGCCTTGCCTAGATGCGCCGGCGTCACGCTGCTGAGATCTTCGCCGAACGACTCCATAATTGGCCGCGCGCCGGTGAGAGCGGCCAGATCGAGAAGATAATCATAGCGGCTGTCGCCAAAGCCGGGCCCTTTGACCGCAATGCAACACAGATTTTTTCGAATATGATTGAGCAGTAGCCCGGGAAGCGCGGATTCGTCGAAATTCTCTGCGACGAGGAGAAGACTGCCGCCCTTTTCGCGCACGATCTCCAGCGTGGGAATGAGTTCGGCGAAATCATTGATCACACGGTCGTAGATCAATACGTGAGCATCTTCGAGTTCGGCGACCTGACGCTTGCTGTCGGTCATGAAATAGGGCGAGCGATAACCTTGCTCCCAGCGCATGCCCTCGACGCATTCGATGTCGTCATGGATAGCTTCGCCAAGTTGAGCCGAAACCACGCCGCCAGGGCCGGCTTGGTCGAGCGCGTCGGCGACAATCGCTCCAACATCGTCGTCGCCGCCCGATGCGATTGTCGCGACATGGACCAGCGTTTGTCGGTCGGCGCAGGATCGCGCTTGACGCAGCAGAGCTGCATCCGCAGCCTTCATCGCGCGTTCGATTCCGATCGATATGTCGCGCGGATTCATCCCCGATGCGAGCGCCTTGCGCATTTCGTCGGCGATACGTCGCGCCAGCACCACCGCAGTGGTCGTGCCGTCTCCCGCCTCCCGCGCGACCGTAGTCGCCATCGTGCGAACCATAGATACGCCGATGCTCTCGCGCCTTCCGGGCAACTCGATCGCCTGAGCGACGGTGACGCCATCCTTTGTCGCGACCGGCGGCAGTCCATGCGCGCGATGCTCGATGATGACGTTTCGCCCGCGTGGGCCGAGCGTGACCGCAACTGAGTCAGCCAGCGTCCGAACGCCTGCAAGTATGTCGCGGCGAACGGCGTCTCCGAAACGAATGTCTTTAGCCATGTTTCCTGTCCTGCTGCGTTCTCTGGTAGCGATCTCAGTCGTTCTTTTTTGGCGGCGTCGCATCGAGATCATCACGGCCGGCGTTGAGGATCATCGCGCTTCTTCCTGCCCGCGCGCGTCTGTCACGGTTACGGTGCAGGCGATTCCAGACCCACAGCAGCGAACGATCGTCGAAATCCAGCCCTCGCCGAATTTCCTCCATGTCCGCATCGTCAAATTCCCCGAGCCAGAACGCACGAAGCTCTGTCGCGCGATCCTCCCCGATACTCGTGCGAAGACGTTCCTCCTCCGCTTCGAGCTCTTCGAGAGTCGCATCGAGGCGCCGTGCGGCCTCCTCGATGAATTCACGATCGTCGGAATTCATTGGACAACCTCTTGGCTTCGACGCAACGCGAGCCGCGCATGCCGTAGCGGTCCATCTTGTGGTAAAGGGTCGCGCGCGTGATGCCGAGGCGCCGCGCCGCTTTCGCGATATTGCCCTCGCACTCCGTAAGCGCCGTGCGGACCGCCTGCTCTTCCCAGTCGGCAAGCGCCGCCTTTCGCGCCAGAGGCGGCCAATCGGCGTCACCGCCGCAGGTGGTTGCGCTCAACGCCCTGTGCGGAGACTCTGCTTCCGATTCTTCAATAAAATCGTGCGGCAGGTCGTCGAGACGAATGGCGCCTTGTCGCGAGACCGCAAGCGAGGAGCGCAGAACATTTCGCGCTTCTCGAATATTGCCCGGCCAAGGATGACGAAAAAACAGGGCGCGGACGTCGTCGCTCAATGTCTTGCGCTCGGTCTGCCCTTTTTGCTCGCACGCAAGAAGATGGTCAAGGAGATGCAGACGGTCTGGTCGCTCGCGCAGCGGCGGCAGCCAGATCTGAACGCCATTGAGCCGGTAATAGAGGTCCCGGCGGAATTTTCCTTCCTTGACCATCTCACGTAGCGGACAGTTGGTCGCCGCGATGACTCGAACGTCGACTTTGATCGGGCGGTGAGAACCAATGGGAACAACTTCTGAGGAATCCAGAACGCGCAATAAGGTCGCCTGCAAATCGAGCGCCATGTCGCCAATCTCATCAAGGAACAGCACGCCGCCATCGGCCTCGACGAATTTTCCCTTTTTCCCTTTCGCGCGCGCGCCGGTGAAGCTGCCGCCCTCGTAACCGAAGAGTTCGCTTTCAATGAGATCGCGCGGGATGGCCGCGCAGTTGATAGCGACAAGCGGCTGGCCCTTTCTCGGGCCGCTCGCGTGCAGACGCCTGACGAGATAATCTTTGCCTACCCCAGATTCGCCAGTGATCAACAGCGAGATATCGCGCTGCTGCAACGCGGACGCCTTCTGTAGCGCGGCCTCAAGCACGTGATCCCGCCACGGCTCGGCGCGCGGCGTTTCTCGGATACCGGACCCTGTGCAAGTCTGCTCACTGAAGTCATCCAACCGAAGCGCTTCCAGACGAATTTGGCGGTGCATGCTGCTGACCGTCAGATGCCGGACTCCAGCCGTATCGGTTTTGCCGACGATGTCCGTGACAGCGACGCCAATGACATCGGCGACCGGCTTCCCGATAATGGATGCGACGCTGTCTACCCCGAGAAGATCGACGGTTGAGCGATTTGCGCCTTTGATCACTCCGCTCGGCGACACGAGAATCTTGCCGTCGATGAGGGTAGACTGTTCGGCAAGCGTGTCGGATCCGTTCCGATGCCTCAGGCGCAACAGGTAACCATCTGTGCAGAAGCGTTCGAATAGCCGCGCCTCGAGGAGTTGACAGGTGATGCGCAAAAAACCCAGCATCAGTTTCGCTGCGTCCCGCCTGTCGGTCACCATGCCGATCGTCGCGCAAACGTGACCGTCGGAGCCAAAGATCGGGCAGCCAGCGGTCGCAAATAAATGAAGCGCCCGCGAGAAATGCTCCTTACCTTCAAATGCGACCGGTTCGCCGAGATGGCAGGCGGTTCCGACGCCATTATTGCCGATGCTGGCTTCGTGCCAGCCGACTCCGATGCGCGCAAGATTTTGACCCGCGGAAATGAGACGCAGACCTGAGTCGAGCAGATGCACGACGTGGCCCTGAGGATCCGTCAGCAGCACCGTCACATTTCCCTCCTCGAGAAATGGACGCAGATTGTAAACCATGAGCGGCAGGCCCGCGGTGAAAGCGTCGCGTAAGCTCTGCTTGGCGTGTTCGATGCGGCACACCTGCGCATGCATCGCCATTCGC
>JBFXJV010000077.1:0-10856 GCA_050174515.1 Methylocystis sp. | reverse complement strand
ACCGTCCGCATTTCAAGCGGTGGAGCCATATGGACTTCCGCGTATTCGAGGTTCGTTAGAATTAGACAAAAATCTCGGTTAAGCGGGAAAATAGTGTGTGAGCCCTTTAGTACGATCGATGGGTCGTTCGGATAGCGATTGTCCGGGGTGTCCGGTGGCATCGCATGATTGTAGATGGTCACCGGGTGGTCGCTGACGATGAATTTGACGTCGGAGTCTTGTGCGGAGACGATCTCCCGCACGCCTTCAGTCCAAATCGTGCAGTGCATTGTGCGAATGCCCTGCATCTCGAGCATCAAGTCGTTCTGTGTCAGGCGGGGATATTGTCCACGCAACCAGTCAAGTCCTTTGGGCGTACGAATTTTTTGGACATCAAGATATTCGAAGAACGTCGTAAAATGACGATGCCACTCACTGACATCCTCGCCGGCAAAGGCGCGGATAGCATGAGCGCCCCGAGTGTCGATGTCTCCAAAGAGCTTGCGTTCGATCTCGTCATACACGGAAGTTCCGAAGAAGGTCGAATAGAGATCCCTTTGCTGGAAGGCGCGTGACGAGGGCGATTCGAATTTTGACTTCCCGAAAACGATCTGACCGTCCGAGCGCGCGTGTTGCGGCGGCAACATGTCGAGATAGAAGTAGGCATTTCGGCTTGGCTCGAAAAATCCTTCCTGATACCATCGAGGAACGTAATGATTGTTGCGTGTCTTGCTCATTGTTTTCAATATGCTTCGCTTGTAGGACTTGGCGAACCCAAGTTGATAGCAGCATGCGGCCGAATGGGCCCTGCGCAAACGAATTACGGAGCCGCGGATTTTCCCGCGCCACGCAGCACCTGCCGGCCAATTTTGTGTCGACTATAGTAGCTCTAGCCAGAGCTGGCACGCTATGCGGAGAGCGTCCGCCTTGGGTCAAAAGCGGACTTGGCATCCGCTGCCGCTATTGGAGCACGTGGCGCTCTTCTTCGCGCCCACCCCTCACAGCTTCCCCTCATCCGTCAGCGACATCGCGTCGGCGACGATTCCACTCTTGACGAGGCAGCGCCAGGGCGCGCGGTTGGGGCCGACGCCGAGCGTCACACTATTGTTCGCCTCCGACGTTTCGGCGCTAAGCACCACGGCTTGTCGATTATTCGTCTCCCGCCTTACCGCGCGCAGGCAGGCGGTCTTGTCGCCGCGCAGCCCGTCGCCGACCGGCTTCGCCCCGGCCGCTGCGCCTCCCCCGTTCCTGCGCGCCGATCCTCGGCGGCTGGCGAGCTATTGAGAATTAAGGGGAGGCTGCGGCGCTCGCGTTGGACATAATCTGATCCCGCAGATTTATGAACATCGCCGCACCGCCGCGCCCAAAATAGCGCGGCGCTTATTGTCTCATAAGAGCGACGGCGTCGCCTCTCGATTACAGAAACGAGCCGAAGATGGCGCCGCCGATGCCGCCCAGAACCGCGGCGGAGAGAATGCCCGGCAGCCCGAAAAGCGCGCCGCCGATTCCGGCGCCCAAGGCCGCGCCGACGATCGCGCCGACCGCCGCCATCGTCATGTGTTCCCTGGCTGATATCATCATATCCTCCATCACATGCGCCCCTCGCCGCATAGAGGCGTCATTGGGAGTTAGAGCCAGTTCAATAGGGGGCAAGGGCAGGTGCATCGGGTGAAGGATAGTTTTCATCACCCTCATCCTGAGGAGGCCGCTCGCAAGTCGGGTATGCCCGACTTGCGAATTTTAAGTCGATCTCGGGCAGGCCCGAGATCGAAGAGGCCATCTCGAAGGACGAGGGTGTGGAAAAAATACGCGAAAGCGGGCGTCCTCGTCCTTCGAGACGCGTGCTGCGCACGCTCCTCAGGATGAGGAAGCCCTTCACCCGATCGCCCTGGGGGCAAGTGCGACGCGCCGAAGATGCCTCGCGCCCTTCGACTTCCCGCCACGGACGACGCTCAGCGCGAGACGCGACCGTTGCGGAGATCGTCAAAACGGTTCGGCGCGGACCGCTTTGATCAGCCCGTCCGCCAGTATTTCGTTGCCGCGCGCGCTGTAATGAACGTCGCCCCAGATGAACAGATTCCTGACGAAGTCGGGGTCGCGCCGTTTCGCCTCGAAAAACGCTGGAAAGTGATCGATAAAGCGCTTGCATTTGCCGGCGCACCAGTCGCGCCAAATCCGGACCTGACGCGAATTCTCCTCGTCATAGAGGAGTTGCTGAGGCCAAGGATAAACGCCGACAGACAGGGGAACGCCATGGGCGGCGAGAAGCTCGTGGAGCCTGTCCATACGCTCCTTGGCCTTGCGAATCCCGCCCTCAACGCCCAGCGCGCCGAAACAGGAAGCTGAAGGGTCATAGGTCCACGACGGCCGCGGCCAGTCGCGGCTGTAGATGTAGCCGGATTGAGAAAGCTCCTTCAGGCTCGCCTTCTCGATGAGCTGCGCCAATTTGCGCTTCTCGAAATAAAGATCGGCGAATTCCGCGACATAGAACGCCCGTTTCCACAGAGGCTTTTCGGACCAGAGCGGCTCGGTTGGCGAACAGGCGTCGGTTTTCCACTGCAGGATTCCGCGCTCGTCATAGTAATAGCTCAGGGCCTCGTCCTGAATGTCGGAAATGTCGATGTAGACGAAGACCTCGTCGACCTTGAGGCCTTTGCTCAGGAAATATTTGATCTTCTCGTAATAAGTGGAGGGGGCGTAGGAGGTGACCCCGGCGTTCAATACGTCGAGTTCAGGAAAGGCGGCCGCAAACCGCCCGACGAAGGTCTGCTCATAGGGCTGACCCAGCCCTTCCGTGAATGAATCGCCGATGAAGAGGATGCGCCTGCGGTCGACGGCGAGCGGGGTCTCGCGCACGACCGCATCGCGAAAGCCGAGCGAATTGATGCGAAAAGGATAGATTTCCCTGACCCAGCCTTCGGCGCCCTCGAAATTGGGCTTCAGCCCGTGATGGAACGCGGGGTCGTGAATGCGGAAAGCGCCCGCGCCCAGCAGCGGATTGGCTGCGCTGGAATAAAGGTGAAGCGCGACTTCGGCAGATAAGTAGAGCGCCGCCAGGATTCCCAAATTGACAAGCAGGAGCTTGAGCGCTTCGCGCCAGCGAATCGAGATCGTCCAAACCATTTTTCCCCTCGACGCAGCTCAATGATGCTTCGTCGCGAGGCTGCACCGCAGGCGGCGGATGAACAGGATCCAGCGAGCTTGCGGTCGCCCCAATTTGTGGAGGGCCTGACATGGAGTTAGAGCCAGCCTGATAGGGGGCAAGGGCTCCGACTTGTCCCTCTGTTGTCAAGGAGCGCCGACAATCGCTCACGCCCATCATGCCGGCGCAGGTCGCTCGAATGGGCGTCGCACTGCCGTCCCCTCTCTCCGCTGGCGGGGGGAAGTTTTGCCGCCCTTCCCCGCGCGCGGAGAGATGCTAAACTCGCGCTTCGCCCCCTCCGGAACAAAAACAGAATGTCGGATTTCTATCGCATCAAGCGTCTGCCTCCTTATGTCTTCGAGCAGGTAAACCGCCTCAAGGCCAAGGCGCGGGCCAATCATGCCGACATCATCGACCTCGGCATGGGCAATCCGGACCTGCCCGCCCCCAAACACGTCATCGACAAACTCGTCGAGACCGCCGGCAAGCCGCGCACCGACCGCTATTCGGCCTCTAAGGGCATCGCGGGGCTGCGCCGCGCCCAGGCCGGCTATTACGCCCGCCGCTTCGGCGTGGCGCTCGACCCCGAATCGCAGGTCGTGACGACGCTCGGCTCCAAGGAAGGCTTCGCCAATATGGCGCAGGCGATCACCGCGCCGGGCGACGTGGTGCTGGTGCCGAACCCCTCCTACCCGATCCATGCCTTCGGCTTTCTGATGGCCGGCGGCGTCATCCGCTCGGTGCCCTCGGCGCCCACGCCCGACTATTTCGTGGCGCTGGAGCGCGCGATCATCCACTCGATCCCGAAGCCGATCGCGGTCGTCGTCTGCTATCCGTCCAATCCGACTGCTGAAGTCGCCTCGCTCGACTTCTACAGAGACCTCGTCGCCTTCGCGAAAAAGCATGAAATCTTCGTGCTCTCCGACCTCGCCTATGCGGAAGTCTATTTCGACGACAATCCGCCGCCTTCAGTTTTGCAGGTTCCGGGCGCGATGGATGTGACGGTCGAGTTCACCTCGATGTCGAAGACCTTCTCGATGGCCGGCTGGCGCATCGGCTTTGCGGTCGGCAATGAGCGGCTGCTGTCGGCGCTGGCGCGGGTGAAGTCCTATCTCGACTACGGCGCCTTCACGCCGGTGCAGGTCGCGGCGGTCGCGGCGCTCAACGGGTCGGATGACTGCGTGCGCGAGATGCGCGCGATCTACAAGCGGCGGCGCGACGTGATGGTCGAGAGCTTCGCCCAGGCGGGCTGGCCGATTCCGGCGCCGCGCGCCTCGATGTTCGCCTGGGCGCCGGCGCCCGAGCGCTTCCGCAACATCTCGACGCTCGAATTCTCGAAACTGCTGATCGAGAAGGCGGACCTCGCGGTGGCGCCGGGCGAGGGCTTCGGCGAGCATGGCGAGGGTTTCGTGCGCCTCGCGCTGGTAGAGAACGAGCAGCGCATCCGACAGGCGGCGCGTAATCTGCGCCGCTTCTTCGAGACCGCCGATACGCAGCTCCACAACGTCGTGCCGCTCGCCGCGCGGGGGTGACGGCCGCGTCCGGCGGGACTCCGGCCGCCGGGACGGCGGAAATTTTAAAGCGCCGACTTCGACGGACGGGATTTCTTTTCGTATAGAAGCGCACCCGGCCCGGCTTCGCGGGTCCGCCCTCCCCGCAACGGGGCGGGATCAACATCCTTCCTGCCTCTGCTCGCCCCAATGACCATGGAAAAAACCTTCGATCCCGCCGCAATCGAATCGCGCATCCGCGACGCCTGGGAGGAAGCGCGGGCCTTTCGCGCCGGGCGGCCGGAACGCGCCGGGGCTAACCCCTATTCCATCGTCATTCCGCCGCCGAACGTCACCGGCAGCCTGCATATGGGCCATGCGCTCAATAATACGCTGCAGGACATTCTCGTTCGCTATCGCCGCATGAAGGGCGACGACGTGCTCTGGCAGCCGGGCACCGATCACGCCGGCATCGCGACGCAAATGGTGGTCGAGCGCCAGCTCATGGAGCGCCAGGAGCATCGGCGCACGCTCGGTCGCGAGAAATTCGTCGAGCGCGTCTGGGAATGGAAAGCTGAATCAGGCGGCAAGATCGTCGAGCAGTTGAAGCGGCTCGGCGCATCCTGCGACTGGTCGCGCGAACGCTTCACGCTCGATGAGGGCCTGTCGCGCGCGGTGGCGAAGGTCTTCGTGCAGCTCTATCGCGAGGGCTTGCTCTACAAGGACAAGCGCCTCGTCAACTGGGACCCGGCGCTGCACACGGCGATTTCCGATCTCGAAGTGCAGCAGGTCGAAGTGAAGGGCCATTTGTGGCGCTTCAAATATCCGATCGTCGATGACGCCGGAAAGGAGACCGGCGATCATATCGTCGTCGCGACGACGCGGCCCGAGACGATGCTGGGCGACACCGCCGTCGCCGTGCATCCCGAAGACGAGCGCTACAAGGCGCTCGTCGGCAAGCGCGTGCGTCTGCCGCTCGTCGGTCGGCTCATTCCGATCGTCGCCGACGACTATTCCGATCCCGAGAAGGGCACGGGCGCGGTGAAGATTACGCCCGCGCATGACTTCAACGATTTCGAGGTTGGAAAGCGGCACGGGCTGCGGCTCGTCAATGTGCTCGACGCGCAAGCGTGCGTGACGCTGAAAGGAAACGCGGACTTCTGGTACGGCGTCGAACCGTCAGGCGATACTGAACAGTTGATCACGCTGCTTGAGGAAAAACCGCGCGAGAAAGCGCGAACATTGGTCGTCGAGATGATGGAGGCCCATGGGCTCCTCGACGGCATTGACGATCACAAGCACATGGTCCCCCATGGCGACCGCTCTGGCGCGGTGCTGGAGCCGCGACTGACCGACCAATGGTATGTGGACGCCAAGACCTTGGCTCAGCCGGCGCTCAAAGCTGTGCGCGACGGCCGCACGACCTTTGTGCCGAAGAATTGGGAAAAGACTTATTTTGACTGGCTGGAGAATATCCAGCCCTGGTGCGTGTCGCGCCAGCTCTGGTGGGGCCATCGTATCCCGGCGTGGTACGGGCCGAACCACGAGAATGATCCCACCGACATGTTTGTCGAGGAGACCGAGGCGGAAGCGATTATTGCGGCGTTGCGTAAATATGTCGCTGACGGGACCATGTCGGAGGAGACCGCCGACGACATCGTCGCGGCCGGGTCAACCTCTTCGCTCTTAAGGCGAGACGAAGACGTGCTCGACACTTGGTTCTCGTCCGCGCTCTGGCCCTTCTCGACTCTCGGCTGGCCGGAGAAGACGCCGGAGCTTAAGCGCTATTATCCGACGAGCGCGCTCGTCACCGGCTTCGACATCATCTTCTTCTGGGTCGCTCGGATGATGATGATGGGCCTTCACTTCATGGACGACGTCCCCTTCCGCGACGTCTATATCCACGCCCTCGTCCGCGACGAGAAGGGCGCGAAGATGAGTAAGTCGAAGGGCAATGTCATCGACCCGCTGCATCTCATCGACGATTATGGCGCCGACGCGCTGCGCTTCACCCTCGCGGCGATGGCGGCGCAGGGGCGCGACATCAAGCTGTCGACCCAGCGCGTCGAAGGCTATCGCAATTTCGCGACGAAGCTGTGGAACGCCTCGCGCTTCGCCGAAATCAACGGCTGCGCGCGCGTCGCGGGCTACGACCCGCACGCGAATAAAATCACGCTCAACCGCTGGATCGTCGGCGAGGCGGCGCGAACGGTCGTGGAAACGAGCGCGGCGATCGACGCCTATCGCTTCAACGATGCGGCGAATGGCGTCTATCGCTTCGTCTGGAGCGTCTTTTGCGATTGGTATGTCGAATTGGCGAAGCCGCTGCTGCAAGGCGCCGACGGCGGCGAGAAGGACGAAACCCGCGCGACCGTCGCCTTCGTGCTCGATCAAATCTACGCGCTGCTGCATCCCTTCATGCCCTTCCTCACCGAGGAGCTGTGGGCGATCAAGGGCGCCGAGGGACCCAAGCGCGAGAGCCTGCTGGCGCTCGCCGCCTGGCCTTCGCTCGAAGGACTCGAAGACGCCGAAGCGGAAGCGGAAATCGGCTGGGTCGTCGACCTTATCTCCGAAGTGCGCTCGCTGCGCGCGGAGATGAATTTGACCAGCGAGACCGAACTGCTGCTGATCGGCGCCGATGCGGCGCTGAAAGCGCGCGCGACGCGCTGGGACGAGACGATCAGAAAACTCGCGCGACTTTCGCACCTTGGTTTCGCCGACGCCGCGCCAAAATCTTCAGCGCAGATTCTGGTGCGCGGCGGCGTCGCCGCCATGCCGCTCGAAGGCGTGATCGACCTTGGCGCAGAACGGGCGCGGCTGGCGAAGGAGACGGCCAAGCTCGATGGCGATCTAAAGAAGCTCGACGCCAAGCTCGCCAATGAAGGCTTCCTCGCCAAGGCGGACGAGGAAGTGATCGAAGAGCACCGCGAACGACGCGAGGAGACCGCTGCGCGAATCGACAAACTCAATGCGGCGCTTGCGCGATTGAGCTAACGCTCGGCCTTTTCGACGACGCCGACGATCGGCCCCATCGCCGGCAGGAAGCGATCATGGCGCGAGAGCGAAGGCGCATAGAGTCCCGAAGCGGCGCCGCCGTCGAGAAACAGCGCGTCCTGACAGTGCAGCCGATCGCGAAACAGTCGCGCGAATTCATAAAACGTCACCGGCCGGTTGGAGATCGCGAAGCGCGCGATATGGCCGTTCTGGACGCAGACGCCGTTGCGAAATTTCCGCGACATGCCTTCTTCGTGAATGCGCGGATGAATGCGCCCGCCGATGACCAGCATCGGCCCTGATTGGGTAGCGAATTTGACGCGCTGCCGGCCTCTCAAGAAATGCGCCGTCTCGGTCACGCCGGCGCGCGACCCGTCGATCCAGAACACGCCATTCGGCTTCATATGGAAATTGCCTGGACCCGGACGCGTATTGGCGTTCTTGAGGGTGCGGCCGCTCTCGACATAGAGGCCGACCGGCGCGCGGTTTTCCGCATACATGCCTGCGTTCATCGCGAAGGCGAGCGTTTCGCCCCTGCGCGCGAGTTCGCCTGCCAGGCTGGAGAAGTCGCCATAGGTCTCGCCTGTCTCGTTGCGCAGAAACAGCCGAATGTCGCTTTTATGCGCATCGAAGTCGCATACGGTGTAAACGCCGCCCGATTCGTCGACTTCGGCGCAAGGGCTTGGGTTAGCGGTCGCGGGCGGCGAAAGGAGCGCGAGCGCTGCGACGGCCAGAATCCTCGAGAAACTTGAGAGCATATGGTTCTTCAGTTCCGCGTTGAGCAACCGAGCCTCCTTTCCGCCTATCGCGTCATTGCGAGGCGGGCAGCGACAAAGCAAATCAGAGCCATGAGGCGCTTTCTGGATTGCGTCGCCTTCGGCCCGCAATGACGGGTGAAACGGCGATCCGGAAATGGCGTGCGACGATCCGTTTGAAACCGCGTCTCAGCGAGGCTAGATATGCGAGGCAAGCGCCGCAAGCGGCGCGTCCCGGAGTTCTCATTGTCCCATTCCATCACCGAGGCTGTCGAGGCGGTCGCGAGAGGCGAAATGGTCGTCGTCACCGATGACGACGATCGCGAAAACGAAGGCGACCTCGTCATCGCCGCATCGCTCTGCACGCCGGAACAGATGGCCTTCATCATCCGCCATACCAGCGGAATCGTTTGCGCCCCGTTGACGATCGAAGAGGCGCGCCGTCTCCATCTCGCGCCGATGGTCGCGGAAAATGACGCGCCGCTCGCGACCGCCTTCACCGTCTCGGTCGACGCCCGCCATGGGCTGACCACCGGCATATCCGCCGAGCAGCGCTGCAATACGGTGCGCGCGCTCGCCAACGGCAATATGGGCGCGGGCGATTTCGTGCGGCCCGGCCATGTCTTTCCGCTGATCGCCAAGGATGGCGGGGTGCTGATGCGCTCCGGCCATACCGAAGCCGCGGTCGATCTTTGCAAGCTCGCGGGCCTGCCGCCGGTCGGCGTGATCTGCGAACTCGCCAATGACGACGGCACGGTGATGACCGGCGGTCAGATCGAAGAATTCGCCCGCGCGCATAATCTCAAGCTCGTGTCGGTTTCCGATCTCATCGCCTTCCGGCAGGGGCGCGAGAAACTGGTCGAGCGCGTCGCGACCTTTCCCGTCGAGACTGAGGCCGGCGAAATGATCGGCCACGCTTATGTGACGCCCTTCGACAGCGTGCAGCATTTCGCCTTCGTGCTCGGCGCGATCGGCGACGGTCGCGACGTGCCGACGCGGCTGCATCGCGCCGACATCATCTCCGATGTGATGTGCGGCGCGCCGACGATCAAGAAGACGTTGGCGCGTTTCGCCCGCGAAGGGCGCGGCGTCCTCGTTTATCTGCGCGACGGCGCCGCCGGCGTGCCGGCGAATATCGTCGGTAGGAGCGAGGAAAACGCCGAAGAGACGCGCAAGCGGCAATGGTTCGACGTGGGGCTCGGGGCCCAGATTTTGAAGGATCTGGGCGTCTCCTCGATCCGCCTCCGCTCATCCTCGGCGCCCCGCGCCTTCGTCGGGCTTTCGGGCTTCGGAATCGAGATTACTGCGGTGGAGCCGGTGGAGTGAGCGGCTTTCTCAGCCGCCAGACAAGGACGGCAAAGCCAAGAAGGAACAGCGAGGCGGCGCTGGCGATGGGAAGGTTGGACTCAGCTGAGGCGATGACGAAGAAAATCTGTTCGCCCTGAAGCTCTTCGCCGTCCGGCTTTCTCAGATTCACCGCGACGACATATTTGCCGTCCTCGGAAAAAGCATAATCGAAGGCGAGCGACGCGACGCCATGCGCCCGATAGGTCTTTAAGAGTTCTGGCGTCTTGAGGTCGTTTCTCGCCCAATAGAGCCGGGCCTCGATGTCGAGGTCCCTAATGTCCTCGAATGGCGGCGGTCGCGTCGGATCGTCCGCGCGACCGGCGATCTCGATATTCAACAGGGTCGGCCCGAAACTCGGGATTTCCCGGTAATAGCGCTGCGCCCTTCCCTCTCCACGGGCCTGGGTCGCGAAGAAAGCCACGAGATAGGGGCCGACCGCGAAGACGCCTTTGCAGGCTTCGCCCTTGCAAACGTCCGGCGCGGCGGCTCTCGCCAAAGGACCGGCGCCGGCGAAAAAAGCGAAGAGCGCGACAAGCAGCGCCCGTCTGAACATTGGCGATCCCTTTCGCCGCCAGATTAGACGGCCTGGAGCATAGCGCGTCCTTGGAGCATAGCGCGCCTACGTTTCATCCTCCCCCTCAAGGGAGGGCGGCGTTCGCGGCTCGTCAGGCGTTCGTCCTCAATCCGCACGCGGATGGGCTGACTTGTAGGCGTCGAGGAGCCGCGCCTTGTCGACGGCGGTATAAATCTGCGTCGTCGACAGCGAGGCGTGGCCGAGCAATTCCTGGATCGTGCGCAGATCGCCGCCCTTGCCCAAGAGATGCGTCGCGAAAGAATGGCGCAGCGAATGCGGCGTCGCGCTGTCGGGCAGGCCGAGCGCGCCGCGCAGGCGCTCGACGGCGAGCTGGACGATTCGCGGCGACAACGGGCCGCCGCGCGCGCCCACGAACAGCGGGCCGCCAGAAAGGTCGTAGGGACAGAGCGCGAGATAGGCTTCGACGGCCGCGCGCACCGGCGCGATGACCGGCACGGTCCGGCTCTTGCCGCCCTTCCCCAGGATCGTGATTCGGTCGAGGGCGCCGACCGGCGCATCGTTGTGCGCGATCGACAGCGCCTCTGAAATCCGCAGCCCGGCCCCATAGAGCAGCG
>JBFXJV010000076.1:0-11028 GCA_050174515.1 Methylocystis sp. | reverse complement strand
AGCGGTTCGCTTCGCGACGCGCGCGCGGCGGGGCCAGTAGCAATTCCGCAAGAATGCGCGGAAAGCGGAAAGGGCGGCGGCATATCTCATGGACGGCCCAACGATCTACGATGACGGCGATGATCCTTCCCGCGCGATCCGCGTCGGCGAACCCAATGGCGCCGACGCCGCAAAATGGGGCGTCCTGCTCTCGCGGTTCATGCGCATCGTCGCTTTCTTTTGGATTGTGCAAGGCTTGATGCAATGGCGGATCATTCTCGCCGCCGATCGTTCGATTTTCGAAACAATGCCGCAGAGCGCGGCCTTCGCGGTTATTTTCTTCGCGGTGCTTGATCTGATCGCCGGCGTCGGCTTGTGGCTGGCGACGCCGTGGGGCGGCGTGCTGTGGCTGCTGGTGGCGAGCGCGCAGATTTTTCTCACGCTCAGCATGCCGAGCTTCTTCATCGGCGGCTATTGGCTGATCGGCGTCGACGCGGTGCTGATCGCCATGTATTTCGGCCTGACCTTCGAGGCCGGACGCGACGTCGAGGCGCAGCGCATGCGGGAACGCCGCCGTCGCCGCAGATTCGACAGAAAGCCGCCAAAACCTTCCTGAGCGACAGGCTCTGTTAGAACGGCGTTAGCGTAAATCGATTGTTTAAGTTCATCTCTCATTCACCGCAACGAGGCGACATCGCGGTAAACGCGCGATTCAGGCTGTTGCTTAAACCGCCTTTCACCCGCCGCGCCCTAATTTGCTCTCATCGAACGCCGATCAAGAGATGCCTGACGCATCCGCCGAGATGGAGAAGACGATGAGCGCCGTAACCAAGACCGTCCCCCAGGCCCGCGAAAATCGCGTCGGCGACATCCGGCCAGTTTATCTCGAAGCGCTGACGCTCGTCGAACGCCTCCACCGCCGTTTGCTCGACGTCGTCAAGGACGAATTCGATCGCCGGGATCTCGGCGACGTCAATTCTGTGCAGGCGCTGCTGCTCTACAACATCGGCGACAAGGAGCTGACCGCGAGCGAACTGCGCACGCGCGGCTATTATCTCGGCTCCAACGTTTCTTACAACGTCAAGAAACTCGTCGAGACGGGCTATATGCATTACGCCCGCTCGCGTCTCGACCGCCGCTCGGTGCGCATCAGCCTGACCCCGAAGGGCAAGCAAATTCACGATATCGTGGCGCGACTCTATGAAAAGCACGCGTTGACCGTCGAGCAGATCGGCGGCGTATCCTGCGATGAATTTCGCAGCCTTAACGCCTCGCTATCGCGGCTTGAGCGCTTTTGGACCGATCAGGTCCGTTATCGGCTCTGACGCGGTCTCGCGCGACTTCTCCTCTCTCGCCGGCGGGCGCCGTGGAGGCCGCTTCGCCGGCGCTTTTCGTATGCGGACCCGCGCCTTAGAGCAGGTTCCGAAAAAGTTGACAGACTTTTTCGAAGAGAACCTGCTCCAACATTCTGATTTTGAGCGATTCCTTATCGATCACTTGATTCCATGTGATCGGGAAGCGCTCTAGAGCGCGGCTCGCGAAAAAGCGGGAACCGGCTTTTCGCCTAACGCGCGCTCTAAATCGCTAGAATCGATCACATTATCCGCCTTCGGGGCGAGTCGGCCTGAACGCGGCGTGATCTAGCGCAAGCCGCCCGCCAGCCCTATCTTACCGCTTGTAAACCACGACCCAGGACGCCCAAATGCGATGGTCCGTCACGATCGGCTCCTTCAAGGGAACCGCGGTGCGTATTCACGTCACCTTTCTGCTGCTCCTGGGTTGGATCGGTTTTGCAGCCTATCAGCGGGGCGGCGCCATCGCGGCGCGCGACAGCGTTTTGTTCATCGTCGCGATTTTCTTCTGCGTCATTCTGCATGAGTTCGGCCACATTTTGACCGCGCGCCGCTATGGAATCGTCTCGCGGGAAATCACGCTGCTGCCGATCGGCGGCGTCGCCGACATGGAGCGTATGCCCGACAAGCCGGGACAGGAGCTGCTGATCGCGCTCGCGGGTCCTGCCGTCAATCTCGTGATCGCTGTCGGGTTGATCCTGTTTCTGGGCGCTGTCGACTTCTCCGATGCGATCGAGATCGGCGATCCGTCGGTTAATCTCCTGAAACGCCTGGCGGCCGTGAATATTTTCCTTGCGGCGTTCAATCTGATCCCGGCCTTCCCGATGGATGGCGGCCGCGTGCTCCGCGCTGCTCTCTCGATCTGGATCGGCAAGGAACGCGCCACGCGCATCGCCGCCCAGATCGGTCAGGGCTTCGCGTTTCTCCTGGGATTCATCGGATTGTTCGGAAATCCGCTGCTGCTGTTCATCGCGATTTTCGTCTACATCGCCGCCGCCGGCGAAGCGCAGATGACTTCGATGTCGGAAGCGGCGCGCGGTCTTACCGCCGCCGACGCGATGGAGACCCGTATCGCCGTGATCGACCGCGGCGCGACCGTGCGGGAAGCGATCGACATTCTCCTGGCCACGTCACAGGACGAATTCCCGGTCGTCGACGCCTCGCGCCGCCTGAGCGGCTTCCTGTCGCGGTCGAATATTGTCGAAGCTTTGCGGGATTCTGATCCCGGCGCGCCGATTGCGCCCTTCATGCGCCGCGAGCCGGTGACGATCGGCTTTGGCGACAGCATCGACGCCGCAATGGCCAAGCTCACCGGGGGAGAAGCCGTCGGCGTCACCGACGCGGACGGGCGACTCCTGGGGCTGCTGACCCGTCAATCGCTAGCCGAGATCATGATGATCAAGGAAGCACGGCCGGACTGGCGCTTCTCGCCGCGCGACGACAGTCCTCCGACGGTTGCCTAAGCCCCGCCAGCGGCCTAATGCACTCTTTAGAACCGCGCCAAACGCCCCAGCCAGGAGCGTCGGACCTCAGACAAAATGACCAACGTCACCCTCATCGACAATTACGACAGCTTCACCTTCAACCTGGTCCATTATTTCGGTCAGTTGGGGGCGAAGGTCACCGTGCATCGGAACGACGCCGTGTCTGTCGCCGAAGTGCTCGCCGGCGGGCCCGACGCGATCGTTCTGTCGCCGGGCCCCTGCACGCCGCATGAAGCCGGCATCTGCATGGAGCTGATCTCGGCCGCCGCCGAGACCGTGCCAATTTTCGGGGTCTGCCTCGGCCATCAGTCGATCGGCGCGGTCTTTGGCGGCGACGTCATTCGCGCGCCCTTGCCGATCCACGGCAAGATGGCGACGATCCTGCATCACGGCGACGCCGTGTTTCGAGGGATCGGCGAGCCCTTCCAGGCGACACGCTATCACTCGCTGATCGTCAGTCGCGACACCCTGCCCGACTGCCTGCGGATCACGGCCGAAACGCCGGACGGCCTGATCATGGCGCTGTCGCATGAGACTCTGCCGACGCATGGCGTGCAGTTCCATCCCGAGAGCATCACCTCTCAGCACGGCCATAAGATTCTGCAGAATTTCCTCGACCTTGCGCGGGAATGGAACGAGGGACCGCGACGCCGCGAGAAGGCGGCGTGACGAGGCTGACTACTCGCTGCTCCCTGTCCCCTGCATGACCGACTTCAGATCCTATATCGCCGCCCTCGCCTCCGGCGCGCCGCTCGCGCGCGACGAGGCGAAAGCTGCGTTTGCTCTGATTTTCAAGGGCGAAGCCACGCCGGGACAGCTTGGCGCCTTTCTCATGGGGTTGAGACTGCGCGGCGAGACGATCGACGAAATCATCGGGGCGGCGGAGGCCATGCGCGCCGCCATGACGCCCGTCGACGCGCCGCCGGGCGCGATCGACATCGTTGGCACCGGCGGCGACGGCGCCGGCACCTATAATATTTCCACGCTGGCCGCGATCATCGCCGCAGCCGCCGGCGCGATCGTCGCGAAGCACGGCGGGAAAGCGGCTTCGTCGCTGTCGGGCGCCTCCGACGTTCTTGGCGAACTCGGCGTCAAGGTCGGCATTTCTCCTGGCGCCGCCGCCTCATCCCTGCGAGAGGCCGGCATTTGCTTCATGGCCGCGACCACGCACCATCCGGCGATGCGCCATGCGGCGGCGGTGAGACGCGAACTCGGCGTGCGCACGATTTTCAATCTCCTCGGTCCGCTGTGCAATCCGGCGCGGGTCGAGCGTCAGACGATCGGCGTCTTCTCCCGTGACTGGCTTGAACCACTGGCGCGCGCGCTCCGCGAACTTGGCGCCACGCGCGTCTGGTTGCTGCATGGCGGCGACGGACTCGATGAAGCGACGACGACGGGCGTGACTCACGTCGTCGCGCTCGAAGACGGCGACATCCGCGGCTTTGACTTTTTCCCTGAAGATGCGGGATTGCCGCGCGCCACGACGCAGGCGCTCGTCGGCGGCGATGCGGCGCATAACGCCAGGGCGCTGCGCGCCGTGCTCGAGGGCGAGAAGAACGCCTATCGAGACATCGCCGCGCTCAATGCCGGGGTGGCGCTGGTCGTCGCCGGGCGGGCCGCAAATCTGCGCGACGGCGTCGCGCTCGCCGAGGCGGCGCTCGATTCCGGCGCGGCGCGGGACAAGCTCGACGCGCTGATCCGTTGCTCCAATCGCGACCCCTGATCGCCGTCCGATCGGGATAGGATTACGCCCGTTTATCGGCTATTCATAGCGAGCCGGCAGTTGACGGAATGAATTCGAGCGAGGCGGTTGCGGCCCGACTTCGCCGCAGGCGAACAGATGACGGACATCTTACGAAAGATTGAAGCTTATAAACGCACCGAGATTTCCGAGGCGAAGGTGCGCATGCCTTTGGCGACGCTCGAGCGCAAGGTGCGCGATCATGATCCGCCGCGCGGCTTCGTCCATGCGATCGAGCAAAAGCTCAACGAACGCCGCATCGCGCTCATCGCCGAAATCAAGAAGGCAAGTCCCTCCAAAGGGATCATTCGGCCTGACTTCGATCCGCCGAAACTGGCGCGGGCCTATCAGGCCGCCGGCGCCGCCTGTCTATCGGTGCTGACCGACGCGCCGTCATTCAAGGGCAGGCTCGAAGACCTCGAAGCGGCGCGAAAGGCGACGCATCTGCCGGCGCTGCGCAAGGATTTCATGTTCGACCCCTATCAGGTCTATGAGGCGCGCGCTTTTGGGGCGGATTGCATCCTGATCGTCATGGCCGCGGTCGACGACGACGAAGCGCGCGCGCTGAACACCGCCGCGCACGACCTGCGCATGGACGTACTCGTCGAAGTGCATGACGAAAGCGAGCTCGATCGCGCGCTAAAGCTCGAGACGCGTCTCATCGGAGTCAACAATCGCAATCTCCATGACTTCAATGTCTCGCTGGAAGTGAGCGAGCGGCTGTCGGAGAAGATTCCACGCGATAAGATCATTGTCGCCGAAAGCGGCATCGCGACGCATGACGACTGCCTGCGCCTCGAAAAATCGCATATCTTCACCTTCCTCGTCGGCGAAAGTCTGATGCGCAAGCACGATGTGGAGGCCGCGACGCGCGAACTTCTGCAGGGCGCTCACGCCAGTCAAAATTCGGGCGCGCACAAGTCCGCCGCCGGCGCGTGACATGAGCGCGCTGACTCACATCAGCGCCGCTGGCGAAGCGCATATGGTCGATGTGTCGGCAAAGGCCGAGACCGCTCGCGTGGCGCGCGCGCGGGGTCATGTGACAATGGCGCTCGAGACCCTGCGTCTCGCCGTCGAAGGCCAGGCCAAGAAGGGCGACGTTTTCGGCGTCGCGCGTACTGCGGGAATCATGGCGGCGAAGAAGACGAGCGACCTCATCCCGCTCTGTCATCCGCTCCCGTTGTCAAGCATATCGATCGAGATCACGCCGGACGAGGCGCTGCCGGGCCTGCGCGTCCTGGCCGAGGCGTCAGTCACCGGCAAGACCGGGGTCGAGATGGAGGCGCTCACCGCCGTCTCGGTCGCCTGTCTGACGATCTACGACATGTTGAAGGCCGTCGATCGCTTCATGCGGATCGAAGGCGTCGAACTCGTCGAAAAGCGCGGCGGCAAGTCCGGCGACTGGCGCCGCGAAGAATAGTTTTGGCGATCGCTCTTGGCGTGGCGTTCTCCTTCGCTTATCCCAGCGTCGACATTGACGCGACGCCTGCGACGGCGAGCGTGCGCGTCGCGCTCGCGGCAGAGAGCCTTTGCGCTTTCATCTACCGCCGCGTTGCGAACCGGGGATAGATTTTCGCGTGGATAAACTGCTTTCGGTTTCGGACGCCCTCGCGCGCGTGCTCGCGGGAGCTTCGCGCCTTGGTGAAGAATCGGCGCCGCTGGCGCAGGCGCGAGGCCGCACGCTCGCCGCCGACCTCGTCGCCCGCCGCACCCAGCCGCCGGTCGCCGTTTCCGCCATGGACGGCTTTGCGCTGCGCGCCGCAGACCTCGCCGCCGGCCCGCTGCGCATCGTCGGCGAAAGCGCCGCTGGTCGCGGCTATGGCGCATTGCTCAATCCTGGAGAGGCCGTGCGCATTTTCACCGGTGCCCCCGTTCCGAGCGGCGCGGATGCGATATTGCTGCAGGAAGATGCGCGCGTCGCTGAAGGCGCGCTGACCGCTGGCGCCCCGCCCGGCCCGCATATTCGCGCGGCCGGCCTCGACTTTCGCGAAGGCGCGGTCGCGCTCTCCGCCGGAACACGCCTCGGCCCCGCCGAACTCGCGCTCGCCGCGGCGATGAACCATGCGGCGGTTCCTGTCGCCCGTCGCCCCCGCGTGGCGATCATCGCGTCCGGCGACGAACTCGTTCCGCCAGGCGCCAAGCCCGGTCCCTCGCAGATCATCTCGTGCAATAATCTGGCGGTCGCCGCCATCGCCGAAGACGCCGGCGCCGAAATCGTCGATCTCGGCATATTCCGTGACGACCTCGCCGAACTCGAACGCGGCGTCGCCCTTGCCCAGGAGGCATGCGCTGACGTTCTCGTCACGCTCGGCGGCGCCTCGGTCGGCGACCGCGATCTGCTGCGTCCGGCGCTGGCGCGACAGGGCATGTCGCTCGATTTCTGGAAAATCGCGATGCGGCCGGGCAAGCCCCTGATCCACGGCGCGCTCGGCGACGCGCGCATCCTCGGCCTGCCGGGCAATCCGGTCGCCGCTTTCGTTTGCGCGCTGGTTTTCCTGACGCCGCTGCTGCGCGCCCTGCAGGGCGATCCCGATGCCGGCGCCGATCGGACCGAGCTGGCGATCGCAGGAGGAGACCTCCCCGCCAACAAGGGGCGGCGCGACTATATGCGTGCGAGCCTCACGACGGACGAAAACGGGGCGCTCGTCGCCACGCCGCAGCCGCTGCAGGACTCCTCGCTGCTCACCGAATTGGCGCGGTCCCAGGCGCTACTGGTGCGGGAGCCCGGCGCGCCGGCGGCGGCGAAGGGCGACCCCTGCCGCATCCTTCGGCTGCCCTGATCCGAGCCCCAACGTCGTGACTCCGGCGCCGCAACATGGCAAAGGAAGCCCGCGCTCGCCGAGGCGCCACGAAAGCAGGCCCGAATGTCGATCATCGATTCCGTCCGCAAATCGCTCGTTCCAATCCATCCGGAAGGCTATGTCTTCATTGCCGGTTTCGCGCTTGCCGCTCTCCTGCTCGATTGGCTGTCGCCGACGCTCGGCTGGACCGGCTTCATCGCCACCGCCTGGTGCGCCTATTTCTTTCGCGATCCAAGGCGCATTACGCCGCTGCGCGAGGGGCTGATCGTCTCGCCCGCCGATGGCGTGGTCAGCGCGGTCGGCTTCTTTCTGCCGCCGGCCGAGCTCGGTCTCGGCGCCGAGCCGATGCAGCGCATTTCCGTATTCATGAGCGTTTTCGACGTGCATGTGAATCGCGCCCCAATCACCGGCCGCATCTCGAAAATTGCTTACAAGCCGGGGCTGTTCCTCAATGCCGACCTCGACAAGGCCAGCGAGGACAATGAGCGCAGCGGCATGGTCATCGACGCGCCGCACGGGCGTTTCGGCGTGGTGCAGATCGCGGGCCTCGTGGCGCGCCGCATCGTCGGATTCGTCAAGGAAGGCGAACAGATCGGCGTCGGCGACCGTTTCGGCCTGATCCGTTTCGGCTCGCGGGTCGACGTTTACATGCCGTCATCGGCGCGACCAATGGTGGCGGTAGGCTCGCGCGCAATCGCCGGCGAGACCGTTCTCGCCGACATGACCGGCGCCGCCGCCGCGCTCACCTTCAAGGCGGGATGAGCAACGACATGGCCGATCCGTTCTTCTCCGATCGCGATGCGCAAGAAGGATCGCTGACGCCTTCAGAACGGCGCCGGCTGCGTTTTCGCAATATTCCGCTACGCATCGTTCTGCCCAATCTCGTCACGCTGCTCGCGCTGTCGATGGGGTTGACCGCAATCCGCTACGGAATCGAAGGACGGTTCGAAACCGCCGTGACCGCGGTAATGGCGGCGGCGGTGCTCGACGGTCTGGACGGGCGCCTTGCGCGCGCCATCAAAGGCACCTCGCGCTTCGGCGCAGAACTCGACTCGCTTTCCGATTTCGTCGATTTCGGCGTCGCGCCCGGCCTGCTGCTGTATCTTTGGACGCTGCATGAAATCAAAGGCCTCGGCTGGTTCGCCGTGCTGGTCTTCGCCATCGCCTGCGCGCTGCGACTCGCGCGCTTTAATGTGACGATCGACGACCCGACCAAGCCCGCCTGGCAAGCCGAATTCTTCGTCGGCATGCCGGCGCCCGCCGGCGCTGTCACGGTGTTATTGCCGCTCTATTTGCATTTTTCGGTTTTGGAGCTGCCGGCGTCCAAGGCCTTGACGCCCTTCTACATCGTCTATGTGTTGGGCATCGCCTTTTTGATGGCGAGCCGCATTCCGCATTTTTCCGGCAAAAAGATTGGCCGCATCCCGCGCGATCTGGTCATTCCTGTACTGTTCGGCGTTGGCGTCACGGCGCTGCTGCTGGCGATCTACCCGATGGAGGTGCTCGCCGTGCTGAGCGTCGCTTTCCTCGCCGCGATTCCGCTGAGCGTGCGTCGCTACAACAGGCTCGCGAAAGCCGAGGCGGAAAAGGCGGCGCCGACGAAGGGGACGTAGGCGCGGTAGCGGTAGTGTCAAAAGCGATCTTTGCGGTCTCGGAAATGTTCCGGCTCTGTCCCCTTCGCAACGCCCGCCAGTTGATGGCGCTCAGGAACAGGAACCAGCAAGACTCCAGATGCTTTGGGGATGAAGGCGAACTCTTGTCCGACCTGCCATCCGCGCGCTTTACAAATCTCTTTTGGAATTGAGATTCGAAATTCTGCGGAAAGAGCAGCAGCGCTGGTCATTTCATACACATCCGCGATCAGCGTTGTCAGAAGGATAGTATTAGCCGGACCGCGAAAGCCTATCTCGCCGCGAGCGGCGGCAGCGGCTCTGTCTCGACCTTCGAATTGAGCGGCGGCGGACCGGCGGCGGCGGTTCCGCCGCTCGCGTCGATGACAGCCTGGGTGTCGGACTCGGCCGCGCGCGGCGCCGTCAATTGCGCGCCGATTGTTCGCACCACGTCGGGCGCCTCGGCAAAGGCGCCATGGCCGACGAAGTCGGTCGAGAAGGACGAAATATCGTGCACGGCGACGCCAAGCCGATCGAGTTCCGCCCGGTCTTCAGGATTGTTCGGGTTCATCGCGCCGAGCCGCGGACGGTCGCCGGCGATACGCGACGAGAGCGACAAGGCCCGATCATTATTCGCCACGAAGACCGAAACGTGCCGAGGATCGACGCGAGCGACCTGCTGCCGGAAGACATTAAGATCAATATCGGGCGCCGCGAGCATGACTTCGCCGAGCTTGCCGTCGAGATCGGGATGGCCGGACTGCGAGACGCCGCGTAGCGTCTCCATCGTCAGCCACGCGCCCATTGAATGGGCGAGCACATGGATTCGTCCGACGCCGGGCGCATGCGAAAGTGCGACGAGAAGCTTTTCGAGCGCGTCGCGCGACACCGTCGCCGCTTCCTTGTCCGACTCATAGTTGAACAGTCCGCCTCGGGAATTCCAGGTAAAGAGCGCAGGAACGCCGGAGAAGCGTCCGTCGGCGACGATCTGGGCGAGCCGATAGCGCGCGTCGTCGGCGCTCGTGTTGAAGCCGTGCACGAAAAGCAGCACGTCGCGCGAATTGCCGATGCGGCCGGAGACATGCGAGGCGACCTCGCCATAGAATTCCTGCTCGTCCATATTGCGCTTCGACAAAACGGTGAAATGGCGCCGCCGATCGGCGCCGCCGAAGCTCGGCCGTTCGACATTGCCGGCGCGATGATTGAGCGGCACGCCGATCGACGTCAGCGAAAAATGTGCGCGCCCGTCATCCGTCGCGCCTTCCGAGCGCCGGGTCGAAGCGACGAAAATGGCGACATTCGCTGGTTCGCTCTGCGGTCCGGCGACGTAAGACACGGCATTGTTGACATGCCCGTCGACCATGCGCATGCCGTCCGACACGCAACCGGCTAGCGATGCGGCGGCAAAAAGCGCGCATAAGCGCGTGAATGTGTGCGTCCAAAAGTTGAGCAAGTTGTTTGGCTCGATCCGGCGCCTGTTCGAGACATGGCGCGCTTCGACCTGAGGCCTCGGCCTCTCCCTGATCTCCTTTGCCCTGAGAAAGCGTCGAAACCGGGGCGAGAAGCCCGTTTCAACAGGGAAAAAGTCTCACAATTTCATGGACGCGCGCAAATCGGTCGCACTTGCGCGAACGCCGCGCGCCTGCGCATAGTGCCAGAAAAACAACGTAAGGGAGACCCGATGGCGCGGCGCGCCCGCCCTGTCGGAAGGGCTGATGCGAATTAAAGTCTTAGGGTCGGGCGCCGGCGGCGGCTTCCCGCAATGGAACTGTAATTGCGGCAATTGCCGCGCCGTCCGCGCGGGAACGCCGGGATTCAAACCGCGCACGCAGTCGTCGCTCGCGGTCAGCGCCAATGGCGCCGACTGGCTTCTGCTCAACGCCTCTCCCGATCTGCGTCAGCAAATCTCTGCCACGCCCGAGCTTGCGCCAGACGCCGACGATGGTCTGCGCGCGAGCCCGATCAAGGCGGTGGCCTTGACCAATGGCGATGTCGATCACGTCGCCGGCCTTCTCAACATGCGCGAAGCGCAGCCGTTCAGCCTTTACGCCGCGGGACGCG
>JBFXJV010000075.1:0-11120 GCA_050174515.1 Methylocystis sp. | reverse complement strand
GTGCGCGGATCGCCGGCCAGCGGCGCCTTGTCCCTCATGAGCACCTCGTCGGGAAGAATGCATGTCATAGCCCGGCGCATCAGAAGCTTGCGTCGCCCCCAAGGAATTGGCGGCGTGCGCAGCATGAACGTCAAAACTTCGAGATCGGCATAGGGGTGACGCGCGTCCAGGGAATATCCGGACAGCACGGGGTCGAAAACTTCGAAATACGACTGCCAGATCGGGCTGGCGAAGGACGCCACGGCGTCCGGCCGCCAACTATCATTCCGCCGCAGTCGATTCATCGCGTTCTCGGCGCGCGACATAAGGTTCAGACTTTCCACGAACTCCCTATCGAGCCATTCGGGAAGCTGCATCCAAGGGACCGCATCAACTTGCTGCGGAGGCGAGCGCAGCTTTTTGATCGTCATCAGCCATTCGCCAAGCTCTTTCCCGCGAATATATTGCGCGACAGTCGATATGAGACGCCGCCAGTCGTTACGTCTCGCAAGCCACTGCAGATGTGCGCGCCATTCGAAAGCGAGCGCATTATCGGGCCCTTCGCCAAAAAACCAGACTTTCGCGCGGCGCGCCATTTCAATATCGACGGCGCGCCGGTCGCGCCTGCAAACCGACGCTCCGCCCGGCTCCTGGGCGTCGGCGAGCAGGTCGCTCGCTTGATACTCAATGTGACTGTCGACGGCGAAGATCCTGTGCGCAATCCCAAGACGCCTCGCGGCCAAAGCGCTGAAATGCGCCTCCTGATCGGGAATGAGACGCTCAAACACATTTGTGAAGGCGACGACTCTCGAAGCGTCGCCCGCGATCTCCACGGTCTTCGCCGCGAGCGTCGTCGAATCCAACCCGCCGCTCATCGAGACGCCGACAAAGCCAGCATCCGGAAGCCGATCCTTGATCGCGCGCGCGACGACATGGTGGAAGTGATCGATATATTGGCTCGGACGGCGATAATAGATCGGCTCCTTCAGATCGAAACTCCAATATTTCCTGACGACGACGCCATCCTCGGACAGGACGAGCGTATGCGCCGGCGCCAATCTCTTGACGTGTTTGTAGACCGTTCTGTCGATATCGAGGCAGTAGGGTCCGGTCAGAAAATCGGCGACCCAGAATTCATCGAGATCATCGGTCAAGCCCGACTGGCGCGCCACGGCGTCAAGCGAATCGCCAACGAACCAAGTCGCTCCCGAGCGCGCATGAAACAGCGGCCTGACGCCGAGCTGATCGCGCGCGCAAAAGAGCCGACGCTGCCTCTCGTCCCAGATGACGAAACAAAAATCGCCGTAGAGTCGCTCGACGCAATCCTCGCCCCAATGGGCATAGGCCCTAAGACAAAGAAGCGCATCTGAATCCGCTTTCGACGCGGCGAGGAGAGAGCAAAGCGTATCACGCCTGTCGAGCCTGATGCGGCCGAGCAGCCAGAATCGCCCGTCGAGTTCGACGGCGTGGCGCGCATCTTTCCATTCCTGATCTGCATTTGAAACCCGCCATCTCAAAGCGATCTGGCGAGAGGGACACAGGATGTTATGACCTTCTTCCGTCGCGCCGATCGTTTCTCCATCGACCCGTGCGCCGTCCACATTGAACACGGCGAGAAAGCTCATCTATCCGTTTTCCGCCGGCGCGTCTCGCGACGCCCAGGCCGCGAGAAGCGTATGCGCGCCGATTTCGGCGCCGCCGACGAGGACATGCCCGCGACAGACAAGCCATGCATGCGCCGTGAGGAGCCCCTCGGATCTATTGACGCCGATGCGCAATTCCGAGTCATGGCCGTTTTGTGCGAGCAGCCGCTGGAGCGCGAGCGCCTTCGCGAGACAGGTCGTCCCCTTCATCCTTTTGGAGGCGGCCTCAATCGACCAGGTGAGCCTGTTGATCGGCGCCACGCCGCGCCCCTTGCGTGAAGCCCAGGCGCGCACCTTCGCGAAATCCTGACGGCGCAAGCGCGCTCGGCAGATCGCGAGCGTCGCCACCGCCTGAAAGAACAACCGCCAGTCGCGAAGCGTGAGCCGCCGAACCGTCATGAGCGCGCTCAAGACGGGGCCGAGTCGAAGATTTTATCCGCGACCTCATCGAAAACATCGAAACTGCGCGGATAGGTCAGCCGATAGACAGGAACCCGGTTCACGAAGCCATTGATGAAATGAAAATGATGTTCGGGCCGCCCCGGCTTATCCAAGGCGTTGATCATCGTCGACGCGCTAATCGTGCGAAAGAGATCAAGACCGCTTAGCCTGTCCAGCACGACGGCTCCGTCATGCGGCTGATCCGGCGCCTGGAGATAATAGAGCGCCGCAAGACGAGTCGTCGAACGCGACTTTATCGAATCGTCGAGATCATAAATGAACTTGTCGCCGACCGGGCTCCATCTCCCCGAGATTGCCGCCTGAGGAAGAAACAGTTTTGCCGCCTCCTCGAACAGCTTGAGCCGATGGGGACCGGGATGCGCCAGAATCGTGTCGCCGTCCATCGTCAGGCGAAGCATGTCGTCGGTTATGATATCTCCGCCTCTGGCTTTCAAAAATGCGGCCAAGGTGGATTTGCCTGCGCCGCACGCGCCGAGCAGGCCGATCGCGCGCCCGCCGATGTCGATCGCGGTCGCGTGAAGCGATTCTTCGCCTCGCTGGATGAGCGCGGCGCTGACCGAGAAATTAGTCAGGTAGGCGTCGAAAAATTCGAGGGAGCGATCGCTGAGATTGCGACACAACACTGTCGCGCCGCCCGTCGGGACAATGAGGTCGAACCAATCCCTCCAGCACAAATAGAGCGCGCCGCCGCTGAGAATCCTATGGTGAAACCATGGATCCGGATCAAAATCCTCGTCTGAGACCGATGGCATGGCTTCGGCGCCGACGCTCTCGATGCGAACGAGTTCGCCCTCGCCACAATGCCCGAAACGGGCTTCCGGCAAGGTTAATCGAATGTCGCTCATCAAGGTCAGGCCATAGACGTCATAGATAAAGGTCGAGTCGCAGGCCATGTTCGACGTGGTCATGTTCGATGTTGACGATCGAGCGATCCGTCGCGGCGTCTCGCGTGTTGAGGCGTCGATCAAGAGCGGCTCCAGAGGAGGCTCGCTCAAAGCCGATCTTTTGCTTCTGTTCAAACGACCCTCGAGCGTCCTGCTCAATAGAGGCCGGGCGCCAGGTCGCGCGGACCGGCAATATTGCCGTTAAGCGCTTGAATGTTGTTGTAGATATCGGATTGCAAGTTCGCTAGCCTGGCTTATTCTCCGGCCATGGACGTGCGTTCGCGTAACGGCGTAGTCCAAAGGAGGCGCTCAGCGATGAATGAGACTGGCGAAGGATCAAGGGGCCATGCGCCGATCCGGGCAAAAGACGACAAATCGGCCAAGCAGCCTTACCGTCGGCCAACGTTGGAAAAATATGGAGATCTCAAGGATATAACGCAGGCCATTGGCCTCGCTGGAAACCCAGACGGACTCCTTGGGAGTTTAAACACCATACTCAGAACCTCACTCGTCAGCTTGTTATTGGGGTAAGTGTGAGTTCGGGAACCGATCGCCCGACAAAAATGCGTCGCGCCGAGAATGCGTTGCCACGTCAAGCTCATCCGGGGGCGGAAGGCGCATGATCGGCGAGAGGGACCGCCTTAGCATCGGCCCTTGCTTTTCTCCACAGCGCGGAGGCGAGGACAAGCCTTTGAGCGTCCTTCCCGCTAAGCCTCTCGCGCAAGACCTTCACAAGTTCGGGATTGCCGGTGATATCGAGGCATAATTCGCAAATCCCCGTATAGGTCGGGCGCGTCTCCAGACGCTCGCGGCCGACAGGGTGATCCATCAGGAGATGATAGAGCCCGTAGGGCCCTAGATTATAGATGATTTCCAGAATGGGATCATTCAGCCCTCTCTCCAATATGTCGGCCAGCGGTTCAGCGGAAGCATTACCGAGGAATAATGGCGATGGCTTGCGGCCGTAATGGGCCGGACCGCAACATGCGTAAACAGAGCCGTCCGGTTCTATGACTGGAGAAAAAACGACGCTGCAGACGCCTTTGGGCGGCTCGTCTGACAACATGAAATGCGATTCCGGGAGCGACGCGGCGCGTCCCAATTGGACAAGCTGGTTTGTTTGCAACTCAACAGGCAGTCCCGCAAACGCCTGATGATCCGCCTCGCATGATCGAGTAGCCGAAATGACGCTGCGCACTTTTACGTTCAGTCCCGCGTCTACAGCGATTCGGGCCAACATCACCGCACGTTCACGATTTGAAAAGGCTTCGTGATATTGGTCCCAAGAAATACACAAGTCATTGAGGCCGGCCTCGACCATCGCCGCGATGCGAGACCGCGCCCGGCCTTCGCCGCGAACCCAGCCGGCGCCCGTAACGACCGACGTTTCCATTCCAAGCGATTTCGCCTCGGCGATCAGCTCAGAAATTTCGCGGTGATAGAGAAAAGGTTCGCCGCCAGTGAAGCAAAGCATTGAGCCAAACCGTGCGATCGACTGCACATAGGTTCTGGCGTGCTGAAACCGCATTCGCTCTTTTACCTGCGGAGACGACTCCGTGATGCAATGTGCGCATGCGAGCGGGCAACTGCGCGTGTACATCAAGCCGATGACTTCATATTTACGCAAGAAACGTCTCCATATGCGCGAATATCTCAGGTGCGAGAGGAAGCGACGAAGCGCGTTTCGGGATTCGAACGCGCTGATCGTAAGCGTTCAATCAAGGGCTCTTAAATGCTGTTGCGAAAGATGCGCCCTTCACGCGAAGGATATGGCGCAACTTCGTCGACCGCCCGCGCCTTGACGCTCATCCGTCGGATGTCGACGAAGACGTTTCGATCAGCCCCGCGGTCACAAGCTGCTCAAGAAACTCCAGAACTTCCCTGCGGCATTGTTCTTCGCCGACGTCGAACTGGTCCATGACCTTTCGGCAAATCTCGACGCCGTTCGTCGGCTCCCTGATGGCGTTCCATATGCAAGCGGCCACGCCCTCCAAGCCGAAGTAAAGCGAACTCTCAAGGTTCAAAATGACGACCTCTTCGTCGAGCGAGGTCGAAACCTGGGCCGAGGATTGCTTCACGGGAGTCGACAGATCAATCGCCATGGCCTTTCGCCCTATATCGAGAAGGTCGGACGCGCTTCCTTTTGGATAACATCATGAATCGTTCTCAGCCATAGGCGGGCGCCGCGCGAGGCGACAGCCCCTACGCCGCCCCGGTAAGAACTCACGCCTCTCGCGTCTGCGCCTTCACGCTGTCCGCTACATGGCGAAGATACCATTGATAGGTCGACGCAAGACCTTCTTCGAGCGAAATTTTCGGTTTCCATCCAAGCGCCCGCATCCGGCTTGAGTCCATGATCTTTCGCGGCGTCCCGTCGGGCTTGCTGGTGTCGAAGACCAGGCTCCCCTTGTATCCGACGACACGGGCGATCGTTTCGGCGATGTCGCGGATCGTAACGTCTGAGCCCGGACCGCAATTGATGTGTTCATATTCGTCGTAATGATCCAGGCAGCAAATAACGCCGCCGGCGAGGTCGTCGACATGCATGAATTCTCGCAGCGGCGTACCCGTGCCCCACACGACGACTTCCGGCGCACGCCGGAGCTTCGCTTCGTGAAATTTGCGAATCAACGCCGGCAGAACATGGCCAGTCTGCAAATCAAAATTGTCATTTGGCCCATAGAGATTGCACGGCATCACCGAAATATAACGCCGGCCATGCTGACGCCGGTATGCTTGGCAGGTCATGACGCCGGCGATCTTTGCGATCGCATACCATTCGTTCGTTGGCTCCAGCGCGCCAGTCATGAGCGATGATTCGACAATCGGCTGCGCCGCGAACTTTGGGTAGATGCATGAGGAGCCCAGAAAAACCAAGCGGTCAACGCCGGCCTTATGCGCGCCATGGATGACGTTGGTCTGAATCGTCAGATTGTCGTAAATGAAGTCAGCTGGATAAGAGCTGTTGGCGAGGATGCCGCCGACCTTGGCGGCGGCAAAGATAATCGCGGTAGGCTTATTTGCGCGCAACCAGATTTCGAGTTCGCGCTGGCGCCTTAAATCGAGAGTCGAGCGATCGACGGTGAGCGCCTTGCGACCTTGCGATTCGAGCAGACGCATAATCGCCGAACCTACCATGCCACGATGGCCGGCGACCCAGATGCGTTCTTCCATCAACACAAGCTCCCCCGTGCCGCTTGTGCGGCTATGCCCTTGACTGGACATTTGTTTCGTTCACCTCGCGTTCAACCCTCCTCAAGAGCGATGCCCAGCGCTCGAACGCGATCGTTCTGCAGAATGATTGGTCGAGCAACGCGCGCGCATTGCGCCCCATCACTTCAAGTTGGATGCGGTCATGTCTGAACTCGCGGATCACCCGAGCGAGCGAGCGGCCATCGCCGGGCGTGACGACCGCGCCGCATTGACTTCGCCTGACAAGTTCGGCGATTTCTCCGGCTGGATCGGTCACCGCGATGATCGGGCGCCCGGCAGCCGCGACGCCATAAAACTTGCTGGGCACAATCAGACCTTCCATCGCAGGCAACAGCGATATCCAATGCGCATCCGGAACGCTCAACGATTGCGCCAATCCGTTCGCCGGCTGGTAGGGTCGAAACTGAAACATTGCCGCAAGCCCTTTGCGCTCGACCTCGACTCGCAATGCTCGGGTCAAATGCCCGCCGCCAATGAATAAGAAGACGAGGTTCTGCTCCATGCGCAGAACTTCCGCCGCATCCAGCACGGTTGCATATTCATGCGCTCTACCGAGATTGCCGGAATAGCCGATGACGAATTTGTCATCGAGTCCCCAGGCTGAGCGGAGCGGATTATTTCTAGGAGCGATTGGCCTGATCGATCGATCATCACACCAGTTGGCGATAATCTCGATTTGCGAGGCGGCGACGCCGACTGCTTCAAGACGCCGCTGCATGCGCTCGCCAAGAACCACATTGCGATGCGCGGCCTTAAGGCTCGCGTTTCGGGCGGCGCGCATCAGCGGCGCTGCGGGCGCCAGCGCGCGAAGCCCGAGACGAAGCGCCAATTCAGGATAAAGGTCTTGCAGCCAGTTGATCAGGACGAGGTTTTTCATTCGCGCCATTGGCGCAAGGGCGACTGACAATAGCGGCGGATCGGTCTTGACGATCAGGCGATCTCCCGGCGCCGCAAGGCGCCGGACGGCGGCCGCGAAGCTTCCATACATCGCGAGATAGTCGACCGCCCTGCCGGCGAGCGAATCCCGGCCAAATCGCGGCCTGTAGACCCGATGAATCTCAACGCCGCCTTCAATTTCGAACGCGGGCAAATCAGCGTCGGCGTCATCATAGAGTCCCCGACTGGCGATCACGCTGACCGGCATTCCGTCGCGCGCGAGATGAAAGGCCAAGTCGGACAGAATTTGGCTCGTCGCGGAATGGTCTGGAAAGAAAAAGCGATTGACGAAGATCAGCCGCGAACCGGTCATCGCGCGACCTCACTTATCTTTAGCACAAAGACCCACGTTAGGCCGCGAAGGTTGCGCGCATATTCAATACGTACGGCCCCTGCATGCATCCCAATGACGGACGCATCGTGTCCAACTTCTTGATCCAGACGCTCAGCGGCAGGGACATTACGATCTATGGCGACGGCAGCCAGACCCGTTCGTTCTATTATCTCGCCGATCTCTTCGAGGCGATGATGCGGATGATGGCGACGGATTGAACAGCGACCGGTCCGATCAAGATCGGCAATCCGAAGGAGTTTACGATCCGGGAACTCGCCCAACTCATCGTCGAATTGACCAATTCCAAGTCGCAGCTCATGTTTCTGCAGCTGCCCGCCGACGATCCCAAGCAGCGTCGGCCCGACATCGCCAAGGCGAAGGAAGTGCTGGATTGGGAGCCTTCGGTGGCGCTCAGAGACGGGCTGCTCAAGACAATCGACTATTTCGACGATTTGTTGCGTCGCGGAGACGGCCCGCATGAAATCGGCGCTAATCGCGCTTTATAAGAGCGATGCGCTTTATCGTCACCGCGAACTTATCGGCCCTCACACGTAGCGCTGTTTTTTGACCCGTCGCGCGCGATCATCACATCGCCGAGGACAAGAACATCCATATGGGTTCGCAGAAAGCACTCTAACGCCTCTTTCGGCTTGCACACGACCGGTTCGTTTTCGTTGAAAGACGTGTTCAGAACTAATGGCACGCCGGTAAAGTCTCGAAACGCCGAGATCAGCGCATGGTAGCGCGGGTTGGTCGCCTGCTTCACCGTCTGCAGTCGGCCGGAGCCGTCGATATGCGTAACGGCAGGAATTATCCTCCGCTTTTCTTCGCGGATCTGAAACGCCTGCATCATGAACGGAACGTCGTCGTCGTTCTCGAACCACTCGCCAACTGCTTCCTGCAGTATCGACGGCGCGAATGGGCGAAACGACTCGCGCCGTTTGATCTTGGCATTGAGAATCTCCTTCATGTCGGCGCGGCGCGGGTCGCCGATGATCGAACGATTGCCCAATGCGCGAGGTCCCCATTCCATGCGCCCCTGGAACCAGCCGACCACCTTGCCATCGGCCACCGCTTGCGCGGTTCGACGGCAGAGTTCCTGCTCGTCGCCGATTTCGACGACGACGCAGCCGGCTGAGGCAATGCACGCTGACTGCTCGGCCAGGAAACGATCAATGTCATCCGTTCCGAATTGCGGTCCCCAATAGGCGTGGTCCATGACGAATGATCGCTTGCCGCCGCTCCTGTGCCAGACGGCGAAGGCAGCGCCGATGGCGCCGCCGGCGTCACCCGCCGCAGCTTGCACATAGACATTCTTGAACGGAGTCATCCGGCGGATTCTGCCGTTGGCCACGCAATTCATGGCGCAGCCGCCGGCAAGAGCGAGGTCGTCGATCTTGTGTCGCGCGTGAAGAACATTGAGGAGATTGAAGAAGGCCTCCTCATACATCGCCTGGGCGGAGCGCGCGATGTCGAGGTGACGACTTTCGACCCGCTCGCTCTCTTTTCGTCGAGGCCCCAGCAGTTCCTCGAGCGCCGGCATGAACAGATCTGCGAATTGCGGCGCGCCGCCTCGCCATTCGAAGGCGATTCTGTCCGTCTGATGCCGGAAATAGCGCAAATCGAGTTCATATGAACCGTCGCTTTTCGGCCGGACGATCTGGCGCATCTGCGGCAGATATCGCGGCGCGCCATAGGACGCGAGCCCCATGATCTTGTATTCGTCGCCATAGTGCGGGAAGCCGAGATATTGCGTGATCGCTTGATAAAAAATGCCGAGCGAATGTGGAAAGAGGCATCTGCTCTCGATGTCGATGCGTTCGCCGCGACCGACTCCCCAAGCGCCGCTCGCAAAATCGCCAAAGCCATCGACCGAGACGACGGCGGCCGTCTCGAATGGCGACACATGAAATGTGGAAGTCAGATGCGCTAGATGATGCTCGACATGGTCGAGTCTCGCTCGCAGTTCTTCGCCCGGAAATGCCCGGGCGAGAAGTTCAGCCGTGCGGTTACGCGCGCCGCGGTTTTTCACCTTCTCCATCAATAGACCGAGGCCAGGGCGAGCCTTGACTAGATAGGCCAATTTCGCGGAGAGATTCGCGCCGCCGTCCTGATTGAGCGCGATGTGATCGACATCCGACAGAGAAATTTGAGCCTCAGACAGGCAATAGCGGATCGCCTCAGCAGGAAAGCCCGCCCAGTGCTTGACACGCCGAAAGCGTTCTTCCTCGGCCGCGGCGACAAGTTGGCCATCACGCACGAGCGCCGCAGACGCATCGCCATGAAAGGCGTTCAGGCCGATGATGATCATCTCGGGCCTTCAGTATTCTTCCTGATGGCCGTCGCCGGCGATTGTGCTTGGATCTTCAGCGATGGCGGTCGGGCCGTTCCAAATAGTTCCGGACATAGCGGCGCAGGCCTTCCTCAAGTGACGTCGTCTGTTTCGAGAACCCGGCTGCGCGCAACCGGTCCAGTGAAGAGCAGGTATAATATTGATACTTGCCGGCGAGGTTTTCGGGCAGGTCGATGAATTCGATCTGCGGGGCGAGGCCGAGTTCGCTGAAGATGACCTTCGCCATGTCGTGGAACGAGCGAGCGACGCCCGAGCCGACATTATAGAGGCCCGATTGCGACAGTTTCGGATCGAGCGCCCAGAGCGTCGCGTCGACGCAATCGCCGACCCAGACGAAATCGCGCAATTGCGCGCCGTCTGCATATTCCGGATTGTCGGACTTGAACAGATACGCTTTTCCCTGCGCGCGGATTTGTTCGTGCAATTTCGACGCGACGCTGCGCTGGTCGCCCTTGTGATATTCGTTCGGGCCATAAACGTTGAAGAATTTGAGGCCTGCCCAATGCGGCGGCGCCGGCGCGCCGCCTCGTGCGCTGCGTAGCGCGAAGCGGTCGAAGACGTGCTTGCTCCACCCATAGCCGTTGAGCGGACGCAGGCGCGCCAGATACTGCTCGTCGCATCCGTCGTCGAAACCGAAGGCGCCGTCGCCATAGGTCGCCGCCGAAGAAGCGTAGACGAATGGAATTCCATGCGTCGCGCATAAACGCCATAGGTCAATCGACGGCCGGATATTATTGGCGACGATCGCGTCGATGTCGCTTTCGGTCGTTGTCGAGATCGCGCCCATATGCACGATCCCCTCGATATTGGATTTGTTGGCTTGGACGAAGGAGATGCAGTGCTCGGGCTTCACAAGATCGACCAGGCGCCGCTTCGCGACATTGCGCCACTTGACATCGTCCTTGCCGAATAAGTCGACGATGGCGATCTCCCTGCCGGCGTCGTCGAGCGCGGCCGCGACATTCGAACCGATGAAGCCGGCGCCCCCGGTGATTACATACATGCCTGCGCGCTCACACTGTCGAGCCAAACGACGGCATGGCGCGGCGTCCGAAGAAGTCGTGAGCGCCTGTCACGAGGCATTTTCCCTGGCGCCGCGCGCAATGATCGAACTTGTGCTGTGTCCGGCCTCGAGCGGGACGAGGAGCACCTCGCCGCCATAGGCTTCAACGACATCCGCGCCGATGACTGTCTCGATCGTATAATCCGCGCCCTTGATCAACACGTCCGGCTTCAGAAGTTCGATGAGTTCGAGCGGCGTGTCTTCCTCGAACAGGGTGACAAGATCGACGCTGGCGATCGACGCCATGACGCGC
>JBFXJV010000074.1:0-11190 GCA_050174515.1 Methylocystis sp. | reverse complement strand
GCGCCGTCGCGCTCAATGATATAAGCGCGCCGATTTTCGCCGTCGGCACGGAGCGCGATCATGTCGCGCCTTGGCGCTCGGTTTATAAGATTCACCTCCTTGCGGATGCTGAAATCACCTTCCTGCTGACGAGCGGCGGGCATAATGTCGGCATCGTCTCCGAGCCTGCGAAGAAGCGCGGCGGCTACCGCTTCACGAGCAGAGTGAACGGCGAACATTACGCCGAACCTGACGAGTGGGCGAAAATCGCGACCGTCAGGGAAGGCTCGTGGTGGCCGGAATGGAGCGCATGGCTTGCCGCGCGCTCCGGCCCGCCGGTTGCGCCGCCCCCGATGGGTCCGGCGCTCTGCGACGCGCCAGGCGCTTACGTGCTGCAGAGCTGACGCGACGAGACTCCGTCTGCGTCGGATACGGCGTGTGAGCGGTCATTGCGAGCGAAGCGAATCAATCCATCGCCGCGCATCTCGCGATGACGACCGAAAGTCGCTCGCCTTGCCTCAAACATGAATGGCGCGGCCGAAAGCGGCGAGCACGCTTTCATGCATCGTTTCCGACAGCGTTGGATGCGGAAAGATCGTTCGGATGAGATCTTCTTCCGTCGTCTCGAGATTCATCGCGATGACGAAGCCCTGGATCAGCTCGGTCGCTTCGACCCCGAAAATATGCGCGCCGAGCAGCCGTCCGCTCTTGGCGTCGAAGATCGTCTTCACCAGCCCTTCGAGCTCGCCGAGCGCGATCGCCTTGCCGTTGGCGAGATAGGGGAAGCGGCCGATCTTCAGTTCAACCCCCTGCTCTTTCGCCTTCGCTTCGGTCAGGCCGACGGACGCGACCTGCGGGTGACAATAGGTGCAGCCCGGCACGCGCGATCTGTCGAGCGCATGGGCGTCCAGTCCGGCGATCGCCTCGACGCAGGAGACGCCCTCATGCTCCGCCTTATGGGCAAGCATCGGGCCGCCGGCGACATCGCCGATCGCATAGACGCCTTCGACATTGGTGCGGCCCAGGCCGTCGATCTTGATAACGCCGCGCTCGAGGGCGACGCCGAGCGCCTCCAGTCCGAGATTTTCGACATTGGCGACGACGCCGATCGCTGACAGCGCGCGCTCGACCTCGATCGTCTGAGAGTCGCCGTCCGCCGACTTCAGGGTGACGGCAAGGCTGTCAGCCTTTTTCTCGACGCCCGTCACCGTCGTCGCGACGCGAATGTCGATTCCCTGCTTCTTGAACGAGCGATGCGCCAGCGCCGCGATCTCTTCGTCTTCGCTCGGAAGAATATGCGGCAGCGCTTCGACGAGAATAACTTCGACGCCGAATGTTCGATAAAAGGACGCAAATTCGACGCCGATGGCGCCGGCGCCGACGATGAGCAGCGATTTCGGGAAAGCTTCCGGCTTCATCGCCTCGAAATAGGTCCAGATGAGTTTTCCATCAGGCTCAAGGCCGGGCAAAACGCGCGGACGCGCGCCGGTCGCAATGATGATGTGCTTTGCCCGATAGAGGCCTTCGCCGAGCGTGGTTTTCGGCGCCGGCAATTGCGGCAGCATCGGCGCCTTGGTCGGCGCGCCGACTCGAACCTCGCCCTTTGCCGCGATCGTCGCCTCGCCCCAGATGACGTCAATCTTGTTCTTCTTGAGCAGAAAGGCGACGCCGCCATTGAGCCGCGCCGCCGCTTCGCGCGAATGCGCGACGATGCGCGCCGCGTCGGCGTTCAGCGCGCCTTGCGAAACGCCGAACCGTTCGCCTTCCCTGCCGAGGCGATAGACTTCGGCTGAACGCAGCAGCGCCTTGGTCGGGATGCAGCCCCAATTGAGGCAAATGCCGCCGAGATGTTCGCGCTCGACGACCGCCGTCTTCAGCCCCAATTGCGCGGCGCGGATCGCGGCGACATAGCCGCCCGGTCCGCCGCCGATGACGATGAGATCATATGTGTCGGTCATTGCACGTCCTCGTCGCGGTCGCCGACGCGCCGCTCTTTCGTTTCGAGCGCACTTGCGCGTTTCGCCATAACAAACGCCGTGACATCGTCAGCGACAGGCGCGAGAAAATGCAAGAGCGGCGAAAACGCGCCGATAATCCCGCGATAGGTGACGCCGGAATAATATATCGCGCGCGCCTCGCCGCCGGCCGCATCGATCGCCGCGGCAAGCGCATGGGTGTTGCGCGGCCGCACGGCGTCGTCGGCTTCGCCGGCGAGACGCGGCGCCGGCGGGGCCTCTCGACCATAGGCGACATCGCCGAGCAGCCGATAGGAATTGAGGCGCGCCAAAAGACTCAGCGCGGCGGCGGCGGCAAGAATGACGAGCGTCGCGACGAGCGCGCGCGAGCCGGTTGCATATCGCAGGAATCGTCGCATCTGTCAGGACGATAGCCGAAGCCGGCGTCGTCCGCGACCGCGACGAAAAGCGTAAAGCGCCCGCTGGCTGCGGGCGCTTCACGTCCACATCAACGCTGCAGTCTTCAGGCCGCCTGCGGCAGCGCCGATTTCGCCTGCGCCACGATTGCCGCAAAGGCTTCCGGCTGATGGATGGCGAGTTCCGACAGAACCTTGCGATCGACTTCGACCCCCGCCTTGGCGAGGCCGTCGATGAAGCGCGAATAGGTCAGCCCATGTTCGCGCACGGCGGCGTTGAGCCGCTGGATCCACAGCGCGCGGAAGGTGCGCTTCTTCGCCTTGCGATCGCGCGTCGCATATTGCATCGAGCGGTCGACGGCGGCCTTGGCGGCGCGGATCGTGTTCTTGCGGCGGCCGTAGAAACCCTTGGCGGCCTTGAAAGTCTTCTTGTGTTTGGCGTGGGCGGTGACGCCGCGCTTGACGCGAGCCATGACGAATCTCCTTCGGGGAAAGCGTTTTAGAGGCGGATCAGCCGTTCGGCAGGAAGTATTTCTTGACGTTGTCGCCGTCCGTCTTGAACAGCACGCTCGTCCCGCGCAGATTTCTGATCTGCTTGTTCGTCCGCTTGATCATGCCGTGGCGCTTGCCCTTCTGGGCATAGACCACCTTGCCTGTGCCGGTGATCTTGAAGCGCTTTTTCGCGCCCGATTTCGTCTTCAGCTTGGGCATTTTGCTCTCCTGGGCCTGCGCCCGTTGTTTTTAAGCGCTGGCCTGGTCGGCCGGCGCCGCTTCGCGCGAGCGAAAGAACCGCCACGGCAGCCCTTACTGGCCGGGCGGTTCTATGAAGCGCGCCTTATGTCGCAACGCGGAGGAAAAGGCAAGTCGTCGCGGGCTAAAGGGAAATCCGAAGTGGGCTGCGCCCGCTCTTGGCGACATGGTTTGCCCGCCCAGCGGTCGTCAATCTCCAACAAAACGAGCAAGACTTCAGCAGGCGGCTCGCTAAACTAAAGAAACAGGACGCTTTTTCCCACGACTTGAACAACAGTTCAAAAGCGCTAGAAGTCTCTGGCGGGAAACGATTCCGGGACGACATTATGAATATCCATGCTTCTTTGGGGTCCGCGATTGCCGCGGAATGTCCGGTCAATTCTCATAACGAATGGGATCCGTTGGAGGAGATCATCGTCGGGCGCCTCGAAGGCTCGACCATTCCTTCAGATCATCCCGTCGTCACCTGCAATATTCCCGGGATGGCCGCGCGCGCCCAGTCGCTCGCCGCCGGATTTCGCTTTCCGAAATTCATGATCGAGCCGGCGCAGCAGGAACTCGACGGCTTTGTCGCTTTGCTCGAGTCGCTCGGCGTCACGGTGACGCGGCCGGACGCGGTCAATCACAAGGCGAAATTCTCGACGCCGCACTGGTCGTCGCGCGGCTTCTGCAATTCCTGTCCGCGCGACTCAATGCTGGTGTTCGGCGACGAGATTCTCGAAACGCCGATGGCTTGGCCCTGCCGCTATTTCGAGACCCACTCCTATCGCGAAATCCTCAAGGACTATTTTCGTCGCGGCGCGCGTTGGACTTCGGCGCCAAAGCCGCAGCTCACCGACGAACTCTTCGACCCTGATTTCACACTTCCCGAGAAGGGTGAGCCGCTGCGCTATATTCTTACCGAATTCGAGCCGGTGTTCGACGCCGCCGATTTCTTCCGCTGCGGCCGGGACATTTTCGTCACGCGCTCCAATGTGACGAACGCCATGGGAATCGAATGGCTGCGCCGCCATCTTGGCGAGGGCTATCGCATCCATGAGATCAAGAGCCGCTGCCCGAATCCAATGCATATCGACACGACGATCCTGCCGCTGGGGCCGGGAAGGCTGCTGATCAATCCGGAATATATCAATCCCGACGAACTGCCCGATATCTTGAAGAAATGGGACATTCTCGTCGCGCCGGAGCCCGATCCGATCAATGATCGCATCCTCGCGATCACTTCCATGTGCGGCAAATGGCTCAGCATGAACATTCTGATGATCGACGAGAAGCGCGTCATCGTCGATCCGCATCACACCAATATGATGCGGCAGATGGAGAAGTGGGGCTACGAGCCGATCCCCTGCGCCTTCCTGCACTATGCAGCGTTCGGCGGCGCCTTCCACTGCGCGACGCTCGACGTTCGCCGGCGCGGAACGCTGGAGAGCTATTTCTAGTTCATGCGGCGGCGGCGGCGTTTGCTTTCCCGATCGGCCTGCGGCCTGCCGGGAAAGACAAAGCGGCGCGGGCTTCTTAAGGATCGGCGCCGCCGAGCCGCAGGCCGACGATGCCCAGAATGATGAGCGCGATCGATCCTAAGCGCAGCATGGTGGTCGGTTCGTTGAACAGATAGACGCCGACAAGCGTCGCTGCCGCGATGCTGGTGCCGGTCCATGCCGCGTAAGCCGTGCCGGCGGGAATTGTCTTTACCGCAAGGCCGAGGCATCCAACGCTCGCCGCCATGAAAAACACCATGACGACTGAAGGCCACAACCTCGTAAATCCTTCAGCATATTTCATACCGACAAGCCAGCCGACCTCGCAGAGGCTGCCAATAAAGAGGATGATCCAGTCCATCTAACCGTCCTTGATATGCCGTTGTCGTCGCCGTGATTCGCCCTTGGGCGGACTTGTCGGTTTTGCGGCCCCTGGCGTCAAGGACCGCGCCCTACGCCGGACGCCGATTTGCATTTCGCTCTCCGTCGCCCACATAGGCCGCAAGGAGCCTTTGTCATGCGAAAAATCGTCGGCGTTTATCCCGCCCCCCATTCCATGCATTGGGTCGGCGACGGCTTTCCCGTCCATTCGCTGTTCTCGCATCATGAGCACGGCGCTCGAGTCAGCCCCTTTCTGCTGTTCGACTATGCCGGACCGTTTGACTTTCCTCCAACCGGCAAGCGCCGCGGCGTCGGGGCCCATCCGCATCGCGGCTTCGAGACGGTGACGATCGTCCTGGACGGCGAAGTTGCGCATCTGGACTCGACCGGCGCCGGCGGACTGATCGGCCCCGGCGACGTGCAGTGGATGCGCGCCGCAGCGGGAGTCGTCCACGAGGAATATCATTCCGAAAGCTTCGCCAAGTCAGGCGGACGCTTCGAAGTCGTGCAGCTTTGGGTCAATCTCCCGGCGCGCGACAAGATGAGTCCGCCGCGCTACCAGGCCCTGCTCGACAAGGACATTCCGCGCGTCGATCTGCCCGACGACGCCGGGCTGGTTCGGGTGATCGCCGGGGAATTCGACGGCCGTCGCGGACCGGCGCGAACCGCGACGCCGATCGATCTTTGGGACATGCGCATCGATGCGGGAAAAAGCGTCCGATTCACGCTGCCGGAAGGCCATACGGCGCTTGCCGCGATGCTTGAAGGGACGGTCGAGGTCAATAGCGAGAAGCTCGCGCGCGCCATGGACGTCGTCGTCTTCGACGAAACAGGCGGCGAAATCGCTTTTGAGGCGAATAGCGACGCGAAGCTCATGCTCATGAGCGGCGAACCGATCGACGAACCCGTGGCGCAGCAGGGACCGTTCGTGATGAACACGCAGGAAGAATTGCGACAGGCGTTCATCGATTACCAGTCGGGACGCTTCGGTGTCATCGCGCGGCCGGGCGCCTGACAAGGCGCCCCGTCTTTATGTTTGGCGCGACGCCACTCTCAATTCCTGGATTGTCGCCGCGAGAGACGAAAATTCCACCGGCTTGGTGAGAAAGGCGTCGACCCCAGCGGCGCGGGCAGCGCGTTCGTCCTCCTCGCGAGCGCTGGCCGTCAGCACCAATATCGGCGTGCGCGGGACGCCCGCGCGCGCCTCGGCCTCGCGAATCCGAAGACTGGCCTCGCGTCCGTCGAAATCAGGCATGAAGAGATCCATGACGATCACGTCATAGGGCGCGCCGGCGCCCTCGATCGCTTCGCGGGCGCGCGCAAGCGCGAGCGCGCCGCTTTCCGCCCTGGTCACCTTCGCGCCAAGCTTGGCGAGGTGACGCATCAGGATGAGGGCGTTGATCTCATTGTCTTCAGCGACGAGCGCGTTTACTCCGGCGAGCGCTCGCGCCTGCGCGCCTTCCTCATTCGCCGGCGCCTTGGCGCTCGCTTGCGACAGGCGGGCGATGAGCGAGGCGATGCGCACCGGCTTCACCAACCAGCCGTCGAAGTCGCTCAAAGCCTCTTCGCCGAAGGCGCGCCGCTCAAGCGGCGAGAAGAGAAGGAACAGCCGCCGCGCCCGCGCCGCGCGAGCGGACTTCGCCAGTTCGGCGGTCATATGCGGCCCGAGCGCGCAGTCGACGATGACGACGTCGAAAGGCGGCTCGCGACGTCTTTGCAACGCGTCCGCCGCATCTTCCGCCGCAACAATTTCCGCCCCGGCGCCGGCGTAACGCAGGCTCTCCGCAAGAAAGGGCGCTTCAAAGACGCTTTGCGCGACGATGAGCGCCTTAAGCCCCGAAAGCGGCGTCGAAGCGATGTCTTCGGCGATCGGCGGCGCCGGGAGCGTGAAAGCGAAAACCGAACCCGTGTCAGATGATTCGACGAGCGCAAGCGCGCCGCCCATTCGCGCCACCAGCCGGCGGGATATGGCGAGGCCGAGACCCGTGCCCGCGCGGGGGTGGTTCTCGGACGGATCAGCCTGTTCGAATTCTTCGAAAATCGCTTCGCGCGCCTCGTCCGGCACGCCGGGTCCGGTGTCGCACACCGCGAAACGCAGCCGCGCGCCGTCGCGCGTGACGCGCAGGCCGACCCCGCCGCGTTCGGTGAACTTCACGGCGTTGCCGACGAGGTTGAGCAGCACCTGCCTGAGCCGGGCAGGATCGCTCACGATTTCGCGAGGCGCGTCGGGCGCGATAACGCTGGCGAGCTCCAGGCCCTTGGTCAGGGCGCGGGGCGCCAGCAGTTCGACGACGCTTTCAACAAAAGGGGCGAGCGCGAAGGTCTCGCAGCGCAGCTCGAATTTGCCGGCCTCGATCTTGGAAAAATCGAGAATGTCGTCGATGAGCTGCGAGAGCGAGCGACTCGAATCGCCGATCGCTTCGACATAGCTTGCCTGTTCGTCGGTCAATCTGGTCATGGCGAGCAGCTGCGCCAACCCCATGACGCCGTTCAGCGGGGTACGGAACTCGTGGCTGACCGCGGCCAAAAAGCGCGACTTCGCGAGGCTTGCGGCCTCGGCGCGGTCACGGGCGGCGGCGGCGGCGCGCAATTCCCAGATTTCGTCGCGCAGCGATTCAAGCTCGCCTTCGACCCTTCGGCGGTCGTACTTGAGCAAAGCAACGCAGATCGCCGCCGCCAGCGCCGCCAGGACAAGCTGCGCCGCGACCAAAATCCCGATATGGGTTAGGGACATCCGGCCATCATCAGGCCGCAAGGCGGCCCAATGCAAGCCCTGCGCGATAGGAAAGCGCCTCGGCGAGATGCGGTCTGCCGACGGATTCGGCGCCATCGAGATCGGCGATCGTGCGCGCCAGTTTCAAGACTCTGTGAAAGCCGCGCGCGGTAAGGCCAAAGCGCTCGGAAGCGTCGCGAATCAGCGCCGTGCCCGGCGCGTCGAGTCGAGTGACGCGCTCGATCACCCCCGCCGGCGCGGCGGCGTTGGCGGCGACGCCCGGCAGGGAGAGAGCGTCGTAGCGGGCGCGCTGAATCTCGCGGGCGCGCGCGACGCGCGACGCGACCTGGCGCGAGCCTTCGCTCGGGGGCGGCAGCACGAGATCGGCGGCGGTCACCGCGGGAACTTCGATCTGCAGGTCGAAACGGTCGAGCAGCGGCCCTGACAGCCGCGCCTGATATTGCGCGACGCATCGCTCATTGGGCTGGCGCTTGCAGGCGAAGCCCGGCTCGTTCGCATGTCCGCAACGACAAGGATTCATCGCCGCGACAAGCTGAAAGCGCGCGGGATACACGGCGCGATGATTGGCCCGGGACACCGCCACCTCGCCGGTTTCGAGCGGCTGGCGCAGGCCGTCGAGGGCCTGGGGTTGAAACTCCGGCAATTCGTCGAGAAAGAGGACGCCATGATGCGCGAGCGAAATCTCGCCCGGCCGCGCATGCGTCCCTCCGCCGACCAGCGCCGGCATGGAGGCGGAATGATGCGGGGCGCGAAAGGGCCGGCGGTCGGTCAATTCGCCGCCGGCGATCTGCCCGGCGACTGAATGAATCATTGAGACTTCAAGCAATTCGCGCGGCGTGAGCGGCGGGAGGATCGACGGCAGCCGCGCGGCGAGCATCGATTTGCCCGCGCCGGGCGGACCGCTCATGAGGAGATTATGGCCGCCCGCGGCGGCGATTTCGAGCGCCCGCTTGGCGCTCTCCTGCCCCTTGATGTCCGAAAGATCCGGCTGGTCAACGGCAAGTTTGCGAACGGCCGGCTGCGGCCTGGCCAGGACTTGCGCGCCTTTGACGTGGTTGACGAGCTGGATGAGCGAGCGCGGGGCGATCACCTCCATGTCGCTCGACGCCCAGGCGGCTTCCGGGCCGCATTCGCTGGGACAGATCAGACCCAATCCCCGCGCGTTCGCCGCCACCGCCGCCGGCAGGACGCCCGCTATCGGCGTGAGCTTGCCGTCGAGCGCAAGTTCGCCAAGCACGACAAATCCTTCGAGCGCGTCCGAGGGAATGGCGCCGATGGCCGCCATGACGCCAAGCGCGATCGGCAGATCATAGTGACTTCCCTCTTTCGGCATGTCGGCGGGCGCTAGATTGACGGTGATGCGCTTGGCCGGCAGCGCCAGCCCCGAGGCGATCAGGGCGGCGCGCACCCGTTCGCGCGATTCGGCGACAGCCTTGTCGGCAAGGCCCACAACATTGAAGACCACTGCGCCGCTCGAAATTTGCACTTGAACGTCGACGGGACGGGCGTCGACGCCTTCGATAGCGACCGTCGCCACCCTCACCGCCATCTTCCGCCCCCAAAACTCTTTCGCCGAAATGGCCTTGCAAGCTTAACCGGGGCGCCACCGTTATGCAAGAACATTATGCGAACATCTGCCGGCGGATACCTACTTCGCAAATGGCAATTGCCAGGACTGCGGTTGGGCGCAGATATTCGACTGGCGCCGACGAGCCAAAACGCCGCTCCGGCGCCAGTCCGGGAGAAGAAGGAGAATGGGGATGCGATTGAGAACAGGTCTCGCGCTTATATTTGCCGCCGCTTTGGCCGCGCCCGCCCATGCGGCCATGCCGGTCGCGCCGTCTGAGACGGCGGGCGCGCCGATCGTTCAGGTTTTTGGCGGTTGCGGCCCCTATGGCCATCGCGGCCCCTACGGCGGCTGTCGCTGGGGCGGACAACGGGGCGGCTATCGCTTGGGACGACCCTGCCCGCGCGGATTCCATCTCGGCCCTTACGGCCGCCGCTGCTGGCCGAACTGATTTCCTGCAAGAAACGCCGGGACAGCGAAACCGTCCCGGCGTGTCGCCAGCCGAACGCCATCAAGGCATTGGGCTGACGGCCCTAAATACCATCCGCAGCGGCCAGGCGCGCGACGCGGCGCCGGCTCAGCCATCAGAAGACGCCTCCGCTCAAGGCGGCGACATGGCTGAATTCGCCAAACGCCATGGCGATGTTGAGCGTCTCGGCGGCCAACGCAATGGCGACGATTCCGAAAATTCCTGTCGCGATCACCGGTTTCATGGGCTTCTCCTCTCCGCGATGATCCAAATTTAAGGGAGAGGCGCGCCGCGATTCTGTGCGCTGCCGCACGGGCTGATCCGCAGGTCAATGGAGAGGCGATGTTTCGAAACTTGGCGCGGAAGCCGGAAAACTCCAACGTAACCTGGGGACCGGCGCCGATGGCGTATCGAACACGGTCGATCATGAGACTTTTGGCGCTGATCGCGTCGACGGCGATAGAGCCGGGCGCGGCGCAAAACGCTCAGCCGCCGAGGCTCTACACCAATGAGGCGACGATCGAGGATGCGATGCGGCGGGCAACGCTCGCCATCGACGATCCTGTCGCCGTATTCGCCTTCGTGCTCGGCGCGCTGCCGGACCGAGTCCGGGTCTATCCTTCGGAAAATTATTACTATTTCAGCTTCGTTCTGAATGGAACTCGCTATTTGGGCAATATCCGCCTGGCGGCGGCGGAGCGCGACAGCGGCAAGCTGCGCTTCGAATATTATCAGGAGACGAGCGCGGGATCGGGCCAAGGCAGGGCCGTCCACGCCATTCTCGACTCCTCGCAGGGCGTCGCGGTCGAGCGCGTGGCGCCGCTGACCTATCGGGTCACGCAAGGCTCAAAGAGCGTCGATTTCGCGCTCGAAGATTTATCGGGCGTGCGACCGCCCGCGAACGCCATTGGGCCGCAGGAGGAATTCCTTGGACCGATCATCGATGAGTCGGGACTGCGATTTTATCTCGTCTACAATTCGAAATTGAAGCTCTTTCATTACCTTCTCGATGAGAGTTCGGCGGGCGCCGACGAACTGGTCGGTTCACGACGCACTGATCGGCTTTTCATCGGCCGACGAACCGGCTTCGCCTTCTATCGCGATCGACGGCTCGACCGGCGCATCCTGATCGGCGTGCGGGAAGGCGATTCGCGCCTCAACACCTATTTCGACGGACCCTTCGATCAATTGCCGGAGAACTTCATCGAAGGCGAAAGCCTGCGCGGCGCGATCATCGACTTTGATCCCACGGTCAGCGGCCAGATCGATCGCTTCGGCAATTTTCTCGACGGCAGCGGCCGCTACCTCATCCATCCCTACATCCGCTATCGAACGCAGAATGTACTCTACGCCGTGCATGTCTGCGCAAGCCGTAGCAAGCGCGCAGCAAATTACTATCAGTGCCTGGCGAGCAATGACGACGGGCGGGGCGGCCTTGTAGGCCGTCCCGTCCAACAGAAA
>JBFXJV010000073.1:0-11277 GCA_050174515.1 Methylocystis sp. | reverse complement strand
TCGACGATATCCCGCGCCGCAACCCCGCGCCGCGCGCCTAGGCCGAAGGCGTAAGTTGGCGCCTCGGTCATCGGCGCGCGCCCACCCTCTCCCATTGGGAGAGGGTCGGTCCGAAGGACCGGGGTGTGGGGTATCGCATTAACGGAATTTGTCTGCGCCATTCGTCCGACTGATCTTCGCAAATGAACAGGGAGGGTAACCCCTCTCCCGGCCCCGCTGCGCGGGGCCACCCTCTCCCTATGGGAGAGGGTGCGCGCGCTGCGGCAATATTCATCTCTTCACTGCTCGCCATTGCGTCACAGCCATCGCTGGATCGAGCGCATGAAAGCGGCCGATGGGGCGCGCATGAGCGATCTGCAGATGGAGCAGCTCGCCGCCCTTGTCGTGATAAGCCTGCGTGAGAAGCGACTGAGTTTCGATCGTCACGGCGTTGACGACGATGCGCCCGAAGCGGGGCAGGGCGGTCCAGGCCGCATCAAGCGTCGCGGCGTCGGCGCCGCCGCCGATGAAGATCGCCTGCGGCGTCTCGAGTTCGGCGAGCGCCTGCGGCGCTTCGCCAGTAACGACATTGATATCCGGAACGCCGAGCGCGAGCGCATTGCGCGCAATGCGCGCCGCGCGCGCCGCGTCGCGCTCGATGGCGATGGCGCGGTTTGACGGATCGCTCAGCATCCATTCGATGGCGATAGAGCCGGCGCCGGCGCCGACGTCCCACAGCAATTCTCCCTTGCGGGGAGCGAGCGCCGAAAGCGTCACGGCGCGGATGTCGCGCTTGGTGAGCTGGCCGTCATGTTCGAACCACTCGTCGGGCAGGCCCGGCGCAAGCGGAATGATCGGTGCGTCGCCGTCGGCGTCAACTTCGACGCCGACCGTATTGAGCGGCGCAATGTCATCGAGTGCGAATGCGTCGGCGCGCGCATGGCGCACTCGCTCAAGCGGACCGCCGAGCCGTTCGAGCACATGGAGGCGTGAAGCGCCCATGCCGCGCGCGGCGAGATAGCGCGCGAGACGCGCTGGCGTCGTCTCGTCCCAGGATAGCGCGATGATCCGCGCGCGCGGCTGCAGATGCGGCGTCACGCGCTCGAAGGCGCGGCCATGCAGCGACAGCAGCGCGCAATCCTGCTGGCTCCATTTGAGCCGCGCCGCCGCGAGCGAAAACGCCGAAGGCGTCGGAATGCAGAAAATTTCGTCATGTGCGACATGGCGCGCGATGAGATCGCCGACGCCGTAGAAAAAAGGATCGCCAGAAGCGAGGATGACCGTCGGCCTGCCGCGCTGCGCGAGAATGCGCGGCAAGGCGCCGGTCAGCGGCGACGGCCATTGCAGGCGTTTGGCGGGCGCGTCGATCATCGCGAGATGGCGCGCGCCGCCGACAATCAGCGAAGCTTGCGAGACGAGCGCGCGCGCCGCCGGCGTGAGCGCATCGGCGCCGTCTTCGCCAATCCCGATCAGCGACAGCCAAGGCGCGCTCATGTCGCCTTCCGTGACGTATAGACCCAATCGCGCCCGCGCTCGCGCGCGATGCGCCGCGTGCCGCTCGCGCCGATGATGACGAGCGTCGACATGTCGACCATGTCGCCATCGGCTTGGTCGAGCCGCGTCAGAATGATCTCTTCACTCACGCGGCCGACGGATTTTGCGAGGCTGACGAAAGTGTCGCCGGGAAGATGACGACGCAGCAGCGCGAAGGCGTCATTGATGCGCGTCGGCCGCGCGCGCGACGCCGGATTGTAAAGGGCGATGACGAAATCGCCTTGCGCCGCATGTTCGAGCCGCTTGGCGATGAGCTCCCATGGCTTGAGATTGTCGGAAAGCGAGATCGCGCAGAAATCATGGCCAAGCGGGGCGCCGAGCCGCGCCGCCGCCGCTTGCATCGCCGACACGCCGGGCAGCACGCGAATATCGAGATCGCGCCATTCGTGCGGACCGAAATCGACCGCCTCGAAGACCGCCGCCGCCATGGCGAAGACGCCGGGATCGCCGCCGGAGACGACGGCGACGCGACGGCCCTGCGCGGCGCGCGTCAGCGCCTCCTGGGCACGATCGATTTCGACGCGATTGTCGCTTGCAAGCCGCGTCTGTCCTTCGTGCTCGGCGACTCGGGCGACGTAAGGCGCGTAGCCGATAATGTCCTGCGCCGCTTGCAGCGCCTCTTGCGCCTCATGCGTCAGCCACCGCGCGTCGGCCGGACCGAGGCCGACGATGTAAAGCGCGCCGCTCAAGGGCGCCGGCCTCGCCCCGGCACAAGCGCCATCGAAAAATAAGGCGCGTCGTCGTCGCGCTTGTCCTTGAGGCGCATGATTTTCTCGCCCGGCATCGCGCCGCGTTCGACATAGATCGCGCGATCGATGACGCCGGCGCGGATCATCGCGCGCCGCAGCTTGGCGAAATTGCCGCCGAGCTTCATCACCACGGCGGCGTCGGTCTCGGCGAGACGCGATGCAAGTCTGTCTTCGTCGAGGGTGGCCGGCAGAACAGTGAGAATGTCGTCGCCCCAGGCCATCGGCTGGCGCGCCGCCGCGAAACAGCCGGACATGCCGGAGACGCCGGCGCAAATCTCGATACGGAAGCGCTGGTCGAGCCGCGCGAACATATGCATGAAAGAGCCGTAGAGCAGCGGATCGCCTTCGCAGAGCAGCGTCACGTCGCGGCCGGCTTCGAGCATCGCGCGAATGCGCGTCACGCAGTCTTCGTAGAATCGCTGCAGCGATTCGACATATTCGGGTTGGTCGAAGGGAATTTCGGTCGTAACCGGATAATGCAGCGCAATCTCCTCGCAATCCGGCGCGAGATAGGGCGCGGCGATCGCCCGCGCATGACTCTCGCGTCCGCGCTTGGCGAAAAAGGCGACGACTTTGGCGGCGCCGATGAGGCGCGCGGCCTTGACGGTGACAAGCTCCGGATCGCCGGGACCGAGCCCGACGCCGATCAGCGCGCCGAGCGCTGCGACGCCGTCACGCGATGTCGATGCGAGCGCGTTCATTCGGTTTCGCTCGCCAGCGCATTGATGGCGGCGGCGGCCATGGCGCTGCCGCCCTTTCGCCCCTTGACGATGACGAAGGGAATGCGTCCGTCTTGGCGCAGCGCCTCCTTCGATTCCGCCGCGCCGACGAAGCCGACCGGCATGCCGATGATCGCGGCGGGCGGCGGCGCGCCTTCGTCGATCATCTCCAGCAGGCGAAAGAGCGCGGTCGGCGCATTGCCGATGGCGACCACCGCGCCATCGAGGCGGTTGCGCCACAATTCCAGAGCCGCAGCGCTACGCGTATTGCCGAGCTCCGCGGCGAGCGCCGGCACGCTTGGATCAAGCAACATGCAGACGACCTGATTTTCGGCCGGCAGGCGCGAACGCGTCACGCCATGCGCGACCATGTTGGAATCGCACAAAATCGGCGCGCCTTTTTGCAGCGCGTCGCGCGCCGCCGCCACGAAATCGGACGAGAATTCGATGTCGGCGGCAAGCTCCACCATGCCGCAGGCATGGATCATGCGCACGGCGATTTTTTCCTGCTCCGGCGTGAATCGCGAAAGATTCGACTCGGCGCGAATGGTCGCGAAGGAGCGCGCATAAATCTCTCCGCCGTCGCGGATATAGTCGAAGCGGCGAGTCATGGCGCGTCTCCGGCCGCGCGCGCGGAGAGTTCGCGCATGACGGCCTCGAAGGTCAGCGATCGCAAACGCGGCGCGCTATCGGCGCCGCCGTTCTCGATGAGATCGAATCCTTCAGCGCAGGCCAGCAGCGTGATCGGCGAGGCGCTCTGCCGGGCGCAGCCTTTGGCGCAGCCTGATAGATGCAAGCCGACGCCGTCGGCGCCGCCGAACTTTTGCGCGAGCGGCGCCAGATTGACGACATGCGCGCGGGTTTCGGCGACCGCCTGCGGACACTCCGGCGCGCCTGGACAGGCGATGACGGCGAGGCGCTCATCGTCGGCCGAGGCGATGAGGTCATGGTCTCGCGCACGCGCGACGAGTTTTCGCGCCGCCTCTATGTCGGGCGTGACGATCAGCAAGGCGCGCCATGGCGTGAGGCGAAGCTCGCCGGTTCCAGTGCTTTGCGCAAAGTCGGCGACCGCCGCGAGTTCATTTGCGCGCCAGCGGCCGAAAGGCGCGCCAACGCCGGCGTAAGCGATCGAGCCGCAGCATTGCGCGCCAAAAATATGCGTATGTGGCGCTGGCGCGCGCGCATCATTGGAGGCGCGCATCGTCAGTCCAGCGGCCCGCGGCAGCGCATCGGCGCCCAGCGCCTCGACCAGCGCGCGAACGCGCCTGAAACGGTTTGCGTGACGGTCGCGCAGCTCGACAAAGGCGCGCGCCAAACGCAGCGCTACGTCGAGCGCATCGTCGGCCGCGACGAATATCGCGCGATCGGATACGCCGGCGATACGGATTGCGATCTCTCTGCTTGTGTTCGCCTCGATGCGGATGTCGGCCTCGACGCCTTCAAGCGGCAGCGCGCCGCCATCATCGAGCAGGAACAGAAATTTTGGCGGCAGGGCGCGCAGCGTCGCGTCGCGCTGCAGCGCCATGGCAAGTTTCGCCGCCAGAGCGTTGGCGTCGAAGGCGCCGGCGGCGAGTCCGGCGAGCGGCGACACGATGACATTGGTGACGCGCTCCGCATCTGCATCCGGCGAGAGCATGCCGATCGCTTCGAGTCTTCGCAGAGCTTCGGCGATCGTCGCCTCGCTGATCCCGCGCAACTGCAATTGCGCGCGCTGCGAAAGGTCGATGAGACCATTGCCGCAATCTTCAGCGATCCTTGATATCTCATGCGCCTGCGCCGCGCTAAGGCGCGAACCGATCGCCTTGGCGCGGATCAGCAGGCCATCGCCGCTCGGCATTGGCGCGAAGGCGCCGGGGCACCAGCCCTTGATTTCAGGCCCTGGCGGCAAAACGCGCTCCCTTTTGTCGTTCAATATCGCTTAAGGCGTCGCGCACGCTGTTGCGTCGCGTACGCCACAGGCCGCGCGCGAGCGCTTCGCTGAAAATGTGCGCGATCGCCTCCAGCGCGCGGGGATTCTCTGCGGCAAGAAAATCGCGTGTCGCATCATCGCCCAAGGTCGCGTCAAAAGCGAGATCGAATTGCGCGTCGCTGATGAGGCCGCTTGTCGCGGCGAAGGCATAGAGATTGTCGATCGTCTCGGCAATCTCGCCGGCGCCGCGATGGCCGTGGCGCATCTGGCCTTTGAGCCATCGCGGATTGGCGAGCCGCATGCGCAGCACCCGCGCGATCTCATCTTTAAGCGCGCGCGCGCGCAATCGCTCGGGCCGGGTCGCATCGAGATGCAGGAGATCTGCGTCGCCGCCGAGCATGGCGTTGGCGGCGGCGAAGCCGCCTTCAAAATCTGCGAAGGCGGGGCCGATCAGAACATCGACCTCCGACATGTCCTGAACATGAATATGCGCATCGGCTGCAATGACGCGCGCGCTGAACGCCGCGACGGCCTCCTTGCTGTCGCCGGCGCGGTCAAAGGCGTGACCGGCGGCGGAAAGATAGGCGCGTGCAAGATCGTCGCTGTTCGACCAGTCGCCGCGCAGCGCGCGATCGCTGACGCCAAGGCCGTATGTTCCATCAGCCGCGCCGAAGACGCGGCGCAGATCATCTGCGGCCTTCAGCGGATTGTCCTCGCCGTCTTCGTCGAGCGCGGCGACGGCGCGCACGGCATCGTCGAAGACCGCGATGAGGTTAGGGAACATGTCGCGAAACAGGCCCGACACCTGCAGCGTCACGTCGACGCGCGGAAAGTCTCGCCGCGCCTGCGGCAGAATTTCGAAGCCGGAGACGCGCGCGCTCGCCGTATCCCAACGCGGCGCGACGCCGAGCAGCGCGAGCGCCTGCGCGAAATCCTCGCCGCCGGTGCGGATCGTCGCGCTGCCCCACAGGTCGAGGATGATGCGGCGTGGGAATTCGCCATGCTGTTGCGCGTGACGCGTCATCACTTCCGCCGCGGCGCGACGGCCGATGTCATAGGCGGTCTGCGTCGGCGCATGGCGCGGATCGATGCAATAGAGATTGCGGCCGGTCGGCAGAACGTCGGCGCGCCCGCGCGACGGCGCGCCCGCTGGTCCAGGCTCGACGAAGCGGCCTGCGAGCGCTGCGATCAGCGTCTTGCGTTCGGCGCGCGCGCAGGCGTCGCGGGCTGGATCGCCGTTTGAATTTTCTGCGGCGCGCCCGAACACATGCAGCCCGTCGCCGATGCGCATCTCCTTTAAATCGCACATCCAGGCGTCGAGCCGCGTGAGGGTCTCGGCGATATCCATCTCGCGCGAGACGCCGCATTCCGACGCGAACCCACTGCGCTCGGCTTCGTCGATGATGGCGCCGGCGATGAGCTGCGCGCGTCGCGCGTCGAGCGCGCTTGCGGTCGCATATTCATCGAGCAGCGTTTCGATCTTTGCCGCCGCGTCGAAGAGCTCGGCGTCGACGAGCGGCGGCGTCAAATGGCCGATCGTCACCGCGCCTGTGCGGCGCTTCGCCTGCGCGGCTTCGCCGGGATCATTGACGATGAACGGATAGAGAAGCGGCGTCGGTCCGAGCACGGCCTCCGGCGCGCATGTGTTTGAGAGCATGACCGATTTGCCGGGCAGCCATTCGAGCGTGCCATGCGCGCCGAGATGAATGAGCGCGTCAATGTTCCGCACATGCCGCAGCCAAAGGTAGAAGGCGACATAGGCGTGACGCGGCGCGCGCTGGATATCGTGATAGGTCTCGTAACGCTCGGCGCGCGCGCCGCGATCGGGTTGCAATGCGATGACGAGCTTGCCGGCGTCCAAGCAGGAGAAGCGGAAGGCGCCGTCGCGGACCGCAGGGTCGTTCTGCGGCGCGCCCCATGCGGCGTGGACGGTCGCGATGAAAGCGGACGGGAGCGCGCCGAGCCAGTCTCGGTAGTCGTCGAGCGCGACGTCGATTGTTTGGACAACGTCTTCGAGGGCGCGGATCGCCTTCTCCCTCATCAAGACGGAGGCAGCGTCTGCGCCAATATCATATCCCGCGTCGATCAACGTGGAGATGATCTCCTGCACGCTCGCTTCCGCGTCGAGGCCGATGGCGTAGCCGCTGCGGCCGCGTCGCGTCGGATAGTCGGAGAGAATGAGCGCGAGGCTTTTTTCCTGATTGGGCTTGCGACGCAGGCGCGCCCAGTTCAGCGCGAGATCGGCGACAAAATCGATGCGCGACTGTTCCGGCGCATGGCGTGTCTCGCTGAATTCGGCTGCGAGACGCAGCGGCGCTTCCTCCTTGAAGGAAATCGCCCGCGTGAAGATGCGTCCGTCGACTTCCGGCAGAACGACATTCATCGCCAGATCGGCGCCATTCGCGCCGCGCGTCGAGGCTTCCCACGCTTCGCGCGAAGAGGTGGCGAGCGCGACCTGCAGCACCGGCGCGTCGGCGAGATCGAGAACGCTTCCCGCATCGCGCCGCGCCGAAAAGGCGGTGGCGTTGAGGATCACGTCGGGCGCGAAAGATTCGAAGGCCTGGGATATGAAGGCTTCGCTTTCAGCCTCCTTCAGGCTCGCGACATAGATCGCATCTACTGCGAATCCGCGCTGTGCCAGCGCGTCGCAGAGGGCGACAATCGGCGCGACGTCATCGGCGAGGAACATCGCGCGGTAGAAGACGATCGTCGCCCTAAGCGCGCCGCCGGCGCGGCAAGCGGCCTCAAAGCGCCCTGCGTTCGCCACGGGAGCGCTCTCGCGCCACTGCGTGGAATGGCCGACGAGAGTTGAGGCGTAACCAAGGAAAAAACGCAGATTGTCGGCGCCGCCGTCCTGGAAGTATCGCCAGATTCGATCGAGCGTCTCGGCATCGAGCGTCGACGCCTGTTTCAACCGCGAATCGTCATGCGCATCGCCTGGAACGACCGCGAGCGCGATTCCATTCGCGCGCGCCAGAGCCTCGAGCTGCTCGACGCCATAGGCCCAATAATCCTTGCCGCCGAGCAGCCGCACGACGATGAGCCTGGCATGTCGCGCCACGGCGTCGAGGTAGAGATCGACGGAATAGGGGTGTTTCAATTGCGCAAGCGACGCGCAACGCAGGCTCGGAAGCGTCGCGGCGCCTTGCTCATAGAGCCGCGCGAGCAGGCGCAATTCGGAATCGGAAAAGGACAGAAACACGATCTCCGCCGGAGATTGCCCAAGGTCGACGGCCGCGCCGGCGTCGTCGAGATTATGGAGATCGCGCGGGAGGAGATGCATGGCGCGTCACGGCTGCGCCAGCGTCGCGATGACGGCGTCGCGATCGAGGCCTTTTTCGCCAATGATCACGACACGGCTCATACGCTGCTCGTCAGGCTTCCACGCCCGATCGAAATGATGCTCGATGCGCGCGCCAACTCCTTGCACCAAGAGGCGCATCGGTTTGCCGACGACTTCGACGAAACCCTTGATGCGCAGCACATCGTGCAGGCGGGCCGTTTCGGCCAGTCGCGCAACCAGCGCCGCCGGGTCGCTAACGGCCGAAAGCGACACGACGAAACTGTCGAAGTCGTCGTGATCATGCTCGGGTTCATCGTCATGATGCGACGGACGGTTGGCGAGATCGTTTTCGGCCGCCGCGGAAAGGCCGAGCAGCACCAGCGGATCGACTCGCCCGCCGCTGGCGCGCACGACTTTCGCCGCCTGGCGCGCGCCCTGGATCAGGCGGTTGGCGACCTCACGCTCTTCGTCGGCGTCAAGCAGATCGGTCTTGTTGAGGATGACGAGATCGGCGCAGGCGAGCTGATCTTCAAACACTTCTTCGAGCGGATTGTCGTGATCGATCGTTTGCGTGTCTTCACGCTCCTTGGCGACCGCGTCGAGATCGTCGGCGAAACGGCCTTCCGCCACCGCCTTGCCGTCGATGACGGCGATGACGCCGTCGACCGTGAGCTTCGAGCGGATCGCCGGCCAGTCGAACGCCTTGACCAGCGGCTTCGGCAGCGCGAGCCCAGAGGTTTCGATGATGATGTGGTCGGGACGTTTCTCATGCGCGAGCAGCGCCTCGATCGCCGGGACGAAATCGTCGGCGACCGTGCAACACAAACACCCATTGGCGAGTTCGACGATATTTTCGTCGGGGCAGTCGTCGACGCCGCAGGCGCGCAGGATTTCGCCGTCGACGCCGACGTCGCCGAATTCATTGATGACCAGCGCGAGGCGCCGGTCCCTGGCGTTTTCCAGCACATGACGAATGAGCGTCGTCTTTCCCGCGCCGAGAAAGCCGGTGACGATCGTCGCCGGAATTTTTGCGCCTCTCATGACGCCTCTCTTTCGCGCGACATGAATTGCCAGATGAGGCCGACGAGCGCGCCGGCAAGCGCCCAGCTGATCGCTTGAACGGCGAGCGAGGAGGCGGCGAAGCGCGCGGCGAGTTCGGCGGGCGCTGTGCTCTCGGGCGCGGCGGACTGCGGCGCGAAGAACTGAGGCGCGACGATCAGCGCGACGCCGACGATCCGCGCCGCCGTCGAGTCGAGCCGCAATAAGGCGAAGAGTCCGGCGCCGGTCGACAGCGCCGTCGCGAGCCACCAGATTTGACGCGCGGCAAGATCGGTTTCCGCCATGCCGGGAAGCTGCGGCGCGAGGCCGAGACTCGTCGCCAGCCCGGTCGCGGCGAAGGCGCAGGCGCCCCACAGGGCGGCGCGGCGCGGCGCGATGGAGTCGCCCGAGAGCAGCATGCCGGCGAGCAGGATGAGCGCATAGCCGATCGAGACGGCGATCGTCGCGACGCTGGTCGCCGCCGTGCGGCTCAAGCCGGACAAGGCCGCGCCGGACTCGGCGCCGTCATGCGCATGCTGCGCCGTCTCATAGACCTCGGCGGCGAGGATGAGCGGCGTCGTGGTGAAGTGCTGCAGGGCCGCGATTGCAAGCCCGGCGACAAGTCCGGCGAGGAGGCCGGTCGTCAATACGCGCGCGATCAAGCGCGTCGCGGCCTAGTGGCAGGGGAAGGAGAGCGCGTGGCGCGTATCATGCGCCGCGTCGTGGACGCTTTCGGGATAGGCGAAGCCCGCAAGCCAAACGAGGCCAAAGCCGAGAATAAGCGCGACGGCGGAGGCTTTCAGCGCCTCGGCCCTGGCAGGCGCGAGAGCGGCGGAATTGGCGAATGATTTGGCGTTCATATCGGTCTCCCTGCCGCCCCACCGGCGGCGATGCGATGTGCGCGGCGATCGGAAAAGATCGCCATGACGGCAGGTCTCCTGGCTCCCGGGTCCTCGGACCGCGCCGCCTTCCCAAGCTTGACGCTCAGTGGCCGATGGCGTGGACCTTGCCGGCTACAGTTGCGGGGGCAGCCGCGGATAAGGGCGTAGCGCCCGCGCCGCGTTCCCTTTTCACTTCTTGCGAAGGACCGTCCCGACTAGTCATATGCGCGGCTCATGCTTCCGTCAAACGGGCAAAGGAGCGCCTCGTGACCGAGACGAAGGAAGACGACGAGGCGCGCCGCCATCGTCTCAAGATGGAGAAGCGCAAGGCTGTCCAGGACGCCGAAGTCGCCGGCAAGACGATCGCCCGCAAGGGCCTGCTGATGGTTCACACCGGCGCCGGCAAGGGCAAATCGACCGCGGCTTTCGGACTAGCGCTGCGCGCGCTTGGCCATGGCTGGAAAGTCGGCGTCGTTCAGTTTGGAAAGGGCCAGTGGCGCACCGGCGAGCGTAATGTGCTCGAAAAGCTCGGCGACGTCTCCTGGCATACGCTCGGCGAAGGCTTTACCTGGGAGACCCAGGACCGCGCCCGCGACGAAGCCGCGGCGCGGCGCGCCTGGGACAAGGCGCGCGGATTAATGGACGATCCTGAAATTCGCCTGCTCGTTCTCGACGAGTTGAACATTGCGCTGCGCTATGAACATCTGCCGCTCGACGAGGTGCTTGGCGCGCTTGCCGCGCGACGAGATGACCTCAATGTCGTCGTGACGGGACGCAACGCCAAGCCGGAGCTCATCGCGGCTGCCGATCTCGTGACGGAGATGACGCTGGTGAAGCATCACTTCGCGGCAGGGGTCAAGGCGCAGGAAGGAATTGAATTCTAAGTCTTGGTGACAAAGTGGGTTCCGAAGTCGGCTGAAGTCTTTTTCAAAGTTGCTCATTGCAGGGAGCGGCAATGGGACGACACTTTTTTACGGACGCGGAATAGGCGGGGCCCGAAGGGATGCGACTCCTTCCGGGCGCCGCATCATCTGTCGTGCGGCATTACCATTAACAATCCGCCGGACGCCAAGCGCCTTACATCACCGCGCCATCAGCGCGATCACGCCCCATCCCTTGTATTCGCGCGTGTACGCGGCGTAGCGGTGGGGTTCCGAGGTCAGCT
>JBFXJV010000072.1:0-11294 GCA_050174515.1 Methylocystis sp. | reverse complement strand
GAATGATTCGCTCGGCCGCCGACGAGGCAAGCGCCTGGGCGTCAGTATTGGCGACAAGGAAATCGACGCCAGACAGGCCGGAGGAAATCATGTTGTTGACGGCGTTGCAGCCGCCCCCGCCGACGCCGCAAACCATGATGCGGGGCTTCAATTCCCGAAGTTCGGGAGCTTTAAGGTTGATCGTCATTTGCCAGGCCTCTCACCATTGCCTTCACGACTCGGCGCCCGTTGTCCTTCGCCATTGGACGCCCGGTCGCCGAACGCGTCGTCCTCGGCAATCATTCCCGGCGTTTCGCTGTCGAAAGGCGCCGGATCGAAAGAATCACTTCCACGCGACACTAGAAGCTTTCTCTTAACCATCTCCCTACGCGCGAGATGTATCCGTCGGTTCCCGTCGCCGCGCGCTCGATCCGCCGCGGCTCGAACTATTCGTGGCCGGCGACCTGCGGGTAGACGAGCAGTCCGACGGCGGCCGCGAAGGCGGGGCTCCTGGCCGACTCCGGCAGGCCTTCGACGCCGATCGGACGACCGACCCGAACCTGGCCGCCGAGAATGCGGCGCGCCGCCTCGGCGACGCCCGTAAGCTGGCTCGCGCCGCCGGTCAGCACGATGCGGCGGCCGGGGCCGCTCGGATGGCCCGCCTTGGCCAGACGATCGCGCAGAAATTCGAGCGTTTCCTCGACGCGCGGGCGGATAATGCGCACGAGATGCGATTTTGGCGCATGCGCCTTGTGATCGTTCTCGCCGACGTGATCGAAGGAGATGGTTTCGCGCTCGTCGGAGGTGGAAGCGATCGCCGAACCGTGAAAGGTCTTCAACCGCTCGGCGTCCGAGAGTCGCGCGTCGAGGCCGCGCGCAATGTCCATCGTGACGTGACCGCCGCCGAGCGTGACGGCGTCGAGATGAATCATCTCGCCCCTTTCGAAGACGGCGACCGACGTGGAGCCGGCGCCCATGTCGACGACGACGACGCCCATCTCGGCCTCGTCGGGTTCGAGCGTCGAGAGACCGGCGACATAGGGCGCGGCGGCCATGGCCTCGACGCTGAGATGCGTGCGCTCCACCGCGAGAATCAGATTGCGGGCCGCCGCCTGATCGCAGGTCGCGACATGCAGATCGACTCCAAGTTCCTCGCCGATCATGTTCTTGGGTTCGCGGATTCCCGACACGCCGTCGAGCGAAAATCCCATCGGCAGCGAGTGCACGGCGATGCGGCCGCGATTGAGATGATGCGCCGCCGAAGCTTCGAGAACGCGATGGATGTCATGTTCGGCGACCTCGCGGCCGCCGATGACGCGCTTCGCCTGAAAATGCTGCGACGACAATCTTCCGCCGGCGGCGGTGACGATGACGCGGTCCGCCTGAATGCCGGACATGCGCTCGGCGGCGTCGACAGTCTGACGGATCGCGGCGTCGACGGCGTCCATGTCCACGACGAGGCCATTCTTCACGCCGAGAGAGCGCTGGTGGCCGATGCCGACGACGCGAACGCGATGGGTGCGCCAGTCCCCGGGCGCAACCGCGCCAAGCGGCGACAACCGCGCGATGAGACAGGCGATTTTCGAGGAGCCGACGTCAAGCGCGACGAAAGTCGCCGAGCGACGCGGCGACAGCGGCTTCATTCGCGGCGGGACGATGGGCGATATCATGCTGCTAACCACCACGCTTGGACGATTTGCGCGGCGAGAGCTGCGCTTCGCGCGCCGCCGCCGCTTCTTCAGTGAGCCGAACGCTGATCCGATCGGGAATGCGCAAGTCGATCGACATCACGTCCTTGTCCAGAATCCGAGCCTCTCGCTGCAGGCGCGTCAGCTTGTCCAGCGCGCCGAACGGATCCAGCTCCGGCAGCTTCACGGTGACGCCATTCGTCATGTCGAGATTCCAACGGCGGCCGGCGACGAGCACGCCAGCCTTGATTCGATGCGCGAGATCGCCGGCCCTCGCCATCAGCATGTGAAATTCGAGCAAGCGCTTCTGCGCGCCCTCGCCAACGACAAACGGCAGGCCGAGATAGCGCTGATCACGCAGTTCGTCGATCGGCACGCCGTCTTCCGAAATCACGGCCACGCGTCCGTCGCGTTGCCAGAGCGCGCTTGGCTGCCGCTCTTCGATCGCGATGACCAGTCGATCGGGATAAAACTTCACGACCCGCGTCGACTTCACGAGGGGGACCCGCATCAGCCGCTCGCGCACCGCTGTCGCATTCAGGAAGGGCAAGGAGTTTCGCGGACCGACGCCTGCCGCGTCGAGCAACTCGCGTTCGCGCAAACGCGACTGGCCGGTGATGGTGACCGCCGAAATCGGAAAGCCCGCGGCGCGCGCCACGATGTCGTAGAGTTCGCCTTCGCTTTCGACCAGAGCGGCATAGCCGCCGTTCTCGACAAAGCCAGCCGCGCCGACAAGGCCAAACAGCACGAAAATCGCCAGCGTGCCGACGCCGGAACGGCCGAGGAGCGCCAAGCGCGACAGAAGGCTCTTGCTGCGGTTTTTGCGCGCCGGCGCGCGCGGCGTGACGGCCGTCGCTGGAGCGGCGGCGGTCGCCGGTGGAACGGACGCAACGGCCGCCGCGGTCGCGAAGGCGAAAGGGGCTTCTCCGGAAACGATCGGGACGAGCGAATGCCGAGCCGTAAACGACTCTTTCAACGATCGCAGGACGCGTCTTCCACCATCCATTTGACCAGCTCGCCGAACGAAAAACCTGCGTATGCCGCCATTTCTGGCACGAGCGAGGTCTCCGTCATTCCCGGCTGGGTGTTCACTTCCAGTACGACGAGCTCGCCCGTACCTCCGGGGCGGTCGTCGTATCGGAAGTCCGCGCGGCTTACGCCGCGACAGCCGAGAGCTCGATGAGCCTCAAGGGCCAAATGTTGGACCTCTTGGTAAATATTCTGTTTAAGATTCGCCGGAAGGACGTGTTTAGAGCCGCCCTTGGCGTATTTGGCGTGATAGTCGTACCAGCCGCCGTCGGCGGCGAGAATTTCAATCACGTCGAGAGCCTTGTCGTTCATGACCGCGCAGGTGAGTTCGCGCCCGGCAATGAACTGCTCCGCGAGCATCATGTCGCCATGCGTCCAGTCCTCGCGCCACAATTCCTGCGGCGGATGCTCCTGCCCTTCATTGACGATGAAGACGCCGAAGGAGGAGCCTTCCGATATGGGCTTGAGCACATAGGGAAGCGGCAACGCATGGGCCTTGGCGGCCTCCAGCCTGTGCAGGACGCGTCCTTTCGGAACCGGAACGCCAGCAGCCGCCATCACCGTCTTGGCGACGTCCTTCTTCATCGCTACTGACGAAGCGAGCACGCCGGAATGCGTATAGGGGATGGCCAGCAGCTCCAGCACGCCCTGAATGCATCCGTCCTCGCCAAACTTTCCATGGAGCGCGTTGAAGGCGACGTCGGGCTCGATCGCCGCAAGGACATTCGCCACGTCATGTCCGGCGTCAACGCGCGTAACTTTAAATCCCTGCTCTTCGAGGGCTTTTGCGCAGGCTTCGCCCGAGCGCAGAGAGATTTCGCGTTCGGCGGAGAGCCCGCCCATCAGAACGGCGACATGTTTGGTCATGTTGGTCTCAGATTGAAAAGAGCGAACTAAAGATCGCGGTAGGCGGCGGCGTCAGCATCCGACGCCCATTCGGAGAATGTGGCGAAAGGGCAGATGTCGTCGCATTGAGCGTCGGACTTTGCGAGGCCTCGATCTTCGGTCGAAGGACGCTCCTCGACTCTTTGGTCGTCGCCGCGCTTCGATCTCGTCGCCATTTCTTCGGCGTCCGATCCGATACGCGATCTTTTGCGAGGCCGCATGACTCTGATCTCCCCAAGCGTCCACGCTAAGCTCTCGGCGCTGACGACGCAATTTCGCTGTGTCCTTCATCTCAAGCGACGCCTATCCGCTTGATTTCCCAGTGCAGCTCGACGCCGCTCGTCTCGCGCACCCGCCTTCTCACCTCTTCGCCGAGCGCCTCGATGTCGGCGGCAGTCGCGCGCCCGCGGTTGATGAGAAAATTGCAGTGCATTTCACTCACCTGGGCGTCGCCGACGACGAGGCCGCGGCAGCCGGCCGCGTCGATCAACTGCCACGCCTTGTGGCCGTCAGGATTCTTGAAGGTCGAGCCGCCGGTCTTTTCCCTGATCGGCTGGGAGGCTTCTCGCGCCGCGGTGATGCGGTCCATCTCGGCGAGGATCGTCGCGGAGTCGCCCGGCCGACCCTGATAAAGCGCCTGGGTGAAGATCACATCGTCCGGCGCCGAGCAGTGGCGATAGGAATAGCCGAGATCGGCATTGGAGAAGACGCGGGTTGCGCCGGCGCGGTCGACGCCGCGCGCTTCGAGCAGCGCGTCCCTGGTTTCGCCGCCATGCGCGCCGGCGTTCATCCGCAACGCGCCGCCGATCGCGCCGGGGATGCCGCGATAGAAGGCGAGGCCGTCGATCCCCGCTTCGGCGGCGGCGCGCGCCGCCTTCACGTCGGGAACCGCCGCGCCGACCCGAAGCCGGCAGCCCTCTTCAACGACAATTTCGCCGAACCCCTTCGCCGAAAGCCGAATGACGACGCCTTCGACGCCGCCGTCGCGCACGATGAGATTGGAGCCGAGCCCGATGACGGTCGCTGGAATCTCACGCGGTAGACGCGCGAGAAAATAGGCAAGATCGGCTTCGTCGGCCGGCATGAAGAGAATCTGCGCCGGCCCGCCAACGCGAAACCAGGTCAAGGGCGCGAGCGGCTCGTTCGCAAGCAGCGATCCTCGCAAATCAGGCGTTTGCGCGCGAAGATCAGCGGAAATGTCGGAGAAGGTCATCAGCGCCCAGAAACTTGGTTGACTTGCACACGGCGTCCGCCGTTTGGCGTCGCCTCGCGCATGCTCTTCTCCCATAAGCGGCGGGGGATGGAAACGCCGCCTGCGCCTTCTCTATGCGCGAAAGCCTTAAGAATTAGGCCAGGTCCGTTGAACGCGCCGCGAAAAACTCACAGCCCGAGCGCGGCGTGAATTGACGACGTCTTATCGCAAACATCGCGCCGCGCATCGAGAGAATGTGGATTGACGGGAAGCGCGCAACGGCGGCAAGGATCGTCCCCTAAGCGCAAGGCGCTAGGTAAACGTCAAAGGCAAAGGTCAGGAGACGCTTCATGTCCCAAGGCATTCGATTCACCGGCGCTTACGAAGTTTCCGCCTTGCCGGCGCTCATCCCGGGAAACTGGTATATCGGATTCGCCTGCAAAAAGTGCCGCCAGCACTTCGCAATTCTCAACGATCCGACCGGCGCCGGCGCGCTCGACATTTCCGGGACGGCGTTATTCAGCGCGACCTGCCCGAACTGCAACGCGAGCGGCGACTATTCGGCGACCGAACTTGTCCAGTTTCAGGCCGCCCAGGGAGGTCCTTCGTCAACCGCCTAAATGTCAACCGTCAGCCTGTTCGTAATGCGCCGTGAAATGTCTGAGAAACGGCGCCTGTTCCGTGATCCGGTAGGCCTTGATCGAAGCGCGCCGGCGCCAGACGACGTCCAGCGTTTCGATGAGATAGTCGAAATGGCTTTGCGTATAGACCCGGCGCGGGAACGCCAGCCGCACCAATTCATGGGGCGCGGCGACTTCCTTGCCGCCGTCTGACGCAGGCTTTCCGAACATCACGCTGCCGAGTTCGACGGCGCGAATCCCGCCTTCGAGATAAAGCGCATTCACCAGTCCGATGCCGGGATAGTCGCTGGCGTCGAGATGCGGGCAGAAGGCGGCGGCGTCGATGAAGATCGCGTGGCCGCCTGCCGGGCGAACAATCGGTATGCCGCGCGCGATCAGCGCCGACGCGACATATTCGACGGTCGCATGACGATAGCGCTGATAGTCATATTCCAGCGCTTCCATCAGGCCGACGGAAATCGCTTCGAGATCGCGGCCCGCGAGACCGCCGTAAGTAGGAAATCCTTCGGTCAGAATGAGCAGGTTGCGGAAGTCATCGGCCCAACCGTCATTATTGCAGGCGAGAAATCCTCCGATATTCGCCAGCCCGTCCTTCTTGGCGCTCATCGTCGCCCCATCGGCGAATGAAAACATCTCCCTTGCAATGTCGAGCAGGCTTCGATCGGCAAAGCCGCATTCGCGCTCTTTTATGAAGAATGCGTTTTCCGCAAAACGGCAGGCGTCGATGATCAGCGGAATGCTGCGCTTTTCCAACAGTTCCTTGACGCGCCGGATATTCTCGATCGAGACCGGCTGGCCGCCTCCGGTGTTGTTGGTCACGGTGATCATGCAAAAGGGAATGTTGGCGGCGCCTTCGATCTCGATCAGTTGCGCAAGCGCGTCGAGATCCATATTCCCCTTGAATTGCTTCTCGGAATAAAGATCGCGCGCTTCACTCGTGGGCGCATCCGTCGCGAAGGCGCCGACATATTCGATATTCGCCCGCGTCGTGTCGAAATGGCCATTGTTGGGAATGACGTTCCCTGCTTTGAGACGAGTCGCGGCGAGAATGCGCTCCGCCGCGCGTCCCTGATGCGTCGGGAAGATATGTCTGAATCCGGTGATGTCGCGCACGGTTTGCTCGAACCGCCGCCAGGAGCGGCTGCCCGCATAGCTTTCGTCGCCCAGCATCAGCGCCGACCATTGCCGGTCGGACATCGCGCCTGTGCCGCTATCGGTCAGCAGGTCGATGGTGACGCACTCGGCGTCCAAGAGGAAGACATTGTTGAACGCCGTCGCCAGATAGTCTTCGCGCGCGCTGCGCGCCGTTATCGGCAGCGCTTCGGTCATCTTGATGCGAAACGGCTCGATAATCGTTCTCACGGCGATGCTCGCGTCTCATGGAAGGCAGAGATCGACACGGCTCTTTCGATCAGTGCGCCGCGTGATCTTCAAATGGGCATCATCGCGCGCCGGGTCCATAAACCCTTCGCGCGGCCAGCGCCGCCGCGCCAGGCCATCGAGCGACGAAAACTACGGCTTCGCGCCGAGCCGTCCGAGAAATCTGCGAACCGACTTTTCGGTGCGCTTCAGAAAGGCCGAAAAGTCATCGGACTTCCGAGAAGAACGACGGGCGCTGCGCTTTTTCTTCGACGACGGTTTTGATTTGGCGTCGATATTGGCGTTCGGCGCTTGGCGCTTGGGCTCAGAAGCGTTTTGCTCGCGCTCAGGCGCAGCCTCGTCGCGCGATCCGTCCGTCCCGACGGACGCGGGCTTCGCAGTTGAATCCTTGTCGGGCTTTGCAGGCGACGACGCTTCCTTGGGCGGGGACGAAACCGGCGCAACCGGAGTCGCGGCTGGCGCAGCCTGATCGTCTTGGAGCGACTTGTCGCCCTGCGCCGCAGGAGGAGAAGGCGCCTTGGATTCAGGGTGAGGACGCGGCGCGGCGGGATTCTGTGTCGAACTTTGCGGCGCTTCATCTCGAGGCGCAGGAATTGTGGCGGCGTCGCTGGGCTTTGCGGGCGGGGCGTCGGCCGGACGCGCCGGCGGGGCGTTCGTCGTCTCCGAGCCATGCGACGGGCCTGCAGAGTCCGGGCGAAGGTTTTCTTTATTGGAGGGCGGAGTCACTTTTGGCGACGGCGGCGCGCTTGGCGTTTCCTGAACAGAGCTGCGCGGCGGGTCGCCGGAATTCCAGAGCGCTGTCTTGAGGCCGAAAAGGGAAACCAGCCCGACAATGATGACGCCGGCGATGGCGATCCGTCGAGCGGCGCTTCTCGGGCGCCTTACGAGGGCCCTTCCGCCGTCGAGGGTTACGAGAGCGCCAAGGCTTCCAGATGAAGCCTGATCGTCGGCGCCCGCAGCGCGGCCTTCGGATCGCTCCTGCTCCAACGGGCTAACCTCGTCGACGACGACAAGGGCGCGCATGGGCTGGGAATTCGAATGCTCGTCTCCATCAGCCGGGGCGACGGCGCCATCCGATCTGGCGGCGATTTCCAGGCGTCGATCTTCTTCCTGATGACGCTTGAAGCCTTCAATGAGCCAATTGTCGACGGGAACTTCCCTGCTTGCCGCATCGGCGCGATCGCTGGCGACGGACTGATGGCGCTCCGCTTTTGCGCGTTCCTCCGCTTGCCGGCGCCTGAATGCTTCGGCGACCCAATTATCGCCCGACACATGGGGAGCCTGGGGCGTTTGGATCGTTTCCGCGTCGCCTTCACGCGCAGCGCGCTCGCTCCTTAGCCGCTCCTCTTCGCGACGTTTGACGGCGCCAAGCGTCCAATCGCTTTCGACAATGTCTCGCAAAACGCATCCCTACTTGCCGGCTTCAATCCTGCGCTCGTGGCTGCAGCGACGTCATCCGGGAACGCATGAGGCTTACAGGTTGGACGATGCTAGCCGACTGACGCGGTTCGTCAATCATGGCTTTCCCGCTGCGGAACGCGATCCGATCGCGGCGCGGCGCGCTCGACGCGGACGGGCGAACATGTACGATCGGACAAAGCCGAACGCTGCGCCGCACAGCGCATGGCTTTGGCGGACGCCGCGGCGCACGTCATTGCCTAGCTTACGACGGCTTACGTGACGGTGGCGCAAGATTGTCCGTTCGGAGTAAGCTCGGGTTGAAAGCAGGATGAAACAATTGTCAGAAGTGGATAGGCTGCGCCGAACGGAATGGACGCGAGCGTCCGAGGTTGAAGCCAGAAAAAGCTCGTTCAAAAGCATGTGACAAAGGGGAAGAACAGCTATGCGGATCGCCTTCAAAATTGCGACTGCGCTCGCGCTTAGTGCGATGATTCATCCAGCGAAGGCGGCCCAATGCGGACATTCGGGGGCGGGCTTCGAGAATTGGAAACGGGATTTCGCCCAGGAGGCGCGCGCCCAAGGCATAGGTCCGGCCGGGATTAGCGCCTTGATGGGGACGCATTACAACACGGCGACGATTTCGGCCGATCGCGGACAAAAAAGCTTCCGCCTGTCCCTGGACCAGTTCCTGGCGAAACGCGGCGGCCCGGCGATCGTAGCGCGCGGACGCACGCTCAAGCGATCCTACGGCGGGCTCTTCTCGCAAATCGAGCAGCGCTACGGCGTGCCGCCGGGACCTCTCCTCGCAATATGGGGAATGGAGACAGGGTTTGGCGCCGTGCACGGCAATCAGCATGCGCTGTCGGCGGTGGCGACGCTCGCCTATGACTGCCGCCGCTCCGCCTATTTCACCGATCAGCTCTACGCGGCGCTGACGTTGGTCGATCGCGGCGCGCTATCGCCGAACGCTCGCGGATCGATGCATGGCGAGATCGGCCATACCCAGTTCCTGCCGAAAAACATCCTGAACTACGGCGGCGGCGGCAATCTGGACAACGCCGCCGCGGCGCTGAACGCCACGGCGAATTTCCTTCACGCTCATGGCTGGCGCGCCGGCGGCGGCTATCAGCCGGGCGAAAGCAATTTCGGGGCGATTCAGGCTTGGAACGCCGCCACCGTCTATCAGCGGGCGATTGCGCAGATCGGCCGTCAGATCGATGGCGGCGGGGCGTCGCGTTAACGGTGAAATCGCGTCGCGCGCGAAGCTAGATCACGCTGCGTTCAGGCGGTCTCGCCTGAACGCAGCGTGATCGATTCTAATGATCTAGAGCGCGCTTTACGCGAACAGCCGGTTCCCACTTTTTCGCAGCGCGATCTACAGAACGCCGGCGCATTCACTCCGCTGGAGTCGCCTCCGGGCCGTGATCCTCATCCGGCGTCGTGGGCGGCGGCGCGGGCGGCGGCTTGTGGGCCTTGGCTGCGGCGGTTTCGCGACGGCGATGGACGAGATAGATGACGAACGCGGCGAGCGTGCCAAGCCCGAGGGTCAGATAGACGGGAAGCGTGCGCATGAAGGTCTTCCCGACCGAGAAGGGGAAACGCGACACCCAACGCTCGCCGTGATCGCCCGTGACCGTGACGATGCCGACAAAATATCCCGGATCATCGAAAGTATGCTCGAAATTGACCGTGCCGGTCGGGTAGCTCTTCGGCTCCCGATAGGCGACAGTGACGGCTTGGAGATTCTCATTCTCCTTCTCCTCGCCGCCGACGTCCTTGACGATGCGCAATTCGATTTTCATGTCGCGCAATTCGTCCTGCTCCGCGTCCAGCACCATGATCATCGGGCCGGTCGCCGGAATGTCCTCGCAGAACTCGTTCTTCGACGTTTCGGGCAGATAGCCGGTGAAATTCATGATGTCGGGGCCGATGAACAGCCGGCATCGGCCTTCCGCCGCGCCCAGCCGGCCGTGCGCCTCGGCCGGATCTGGCGCGCCGGCGACGGCGACCGCCAGGACGGCCGCGACCGGGAGAAGAGCAAGGCGAGCGACCTTGGCGAAACGGCAACCGCCCCGGGGAGCGCGGCGATTTTCGCTCCCCTGCGGCACGGGATGCGCGTCCGGATTTCCACCTTCACGCATAATGACCTCCTGGGTCTTCGTGTGCAAGAACACGCGACTCTCAGAGATACTGCTTTGCGCCGCACAAAGCAGCTCCGTCAAGCTTACGCTTGAGAAAACGTCGCAAGGACGCCTGGGCCTTGATGTTAGCGGATTCCCGGCTATCAGCAAGGGTGCGACGATCAGCCGCCATCCTGCGCTGCGCAATCCGCCCGCCGGTCCGGCGCAAGCCTGTCCTGGCGCCGCCAGACGCCAAAAGGAGCGCTTCGCGGCGGAAAGGCCTGTGCGGCGCAACATAGATTGATTGGAATCAGAATAACTTCCGGGGAGCGCCGGCCTTCGTGAAGACGCCTTAATTCGCAACCACCTTAACAAGAGTTCATTCGTCGCCGGCTTGCCACCCAATTAAGGCGGAGCCATATTCAGCGCGAGGCCGGGGAGCGCTTTCCCTGTCGCGAAGCGCGGACCGGCCATCCAGACCAAGAGGATCACATGTCCAACTTCGACCGCAACACCAGCTTCGGCTACGGGCGCGGGGTCGCGCGGCCGACCACGGCTGAGATCGACCAAGGCCTGCGCGCCTATATGCTCGGCGTATACAATTATATGACGCTCGGCCTGGGCGTGACGGGGCTCGTCGCGCTCGGCACATATATGATGGCCGTGGCCAACACGGCGCCGGGCGCTCTCGCGCTGACGCCATTCGGCCAGATGCTCTACACGACCCCGCTGCGCTGGGTGGTGATTCTGTCGCCGCTCGCCTTCGTCTTTTTCATCGGCGCTCGCGCGAACACGATTTCCGCCGCGACGGCCCGCAATCTGTTCCTCGCCTTTGCGGCGGTGATGGGATTGTCGATGTCGTCGCTTCTGCTGATCTTCACCGGGGCGTCGGTCGCGCGCATTTTCTTTATCACCGCGGCGGCGTTCGGCGGTCTGAGCCTTTACGGCTACATGACCCAGCGCGATCTTTCGGCCTTCG
>JBFXJV010000071.1:0-11381 GCA_050174515.1 Methylocystis sp. | reverse complement strand
CGATCGACCGATCGCCTGGGCGCGCTCCCCCCTTTGCCGCCACTGGCGGAGCGATGCGCCTTGACCGCCGAGGAGTCGATGAGAAGCTGCGGCGGCGGGCCGCCAGCTTGCGCGAGCGCGCGAAAGAGATTGACCCACACGCCCTTGGCGGCCCACCGGACATAACGGTTGTAGAGCGTCTTCCGCGGCCTGTACTCCGACGGCGCGTCGATCCAGCGCCTGCCGGATTTCAGCACATGGACGATCCCGCTGATCACGCGCCGATCGTCGACCCGCGCCTTGCCCCTCGTGTCGGTGGGGAGGTGCGGCGCAATCTTCGCAAACTGGGCGTCGGTCAGCCAAAAACGGTCGGGAATCATTGGCGCTTCCTTTCAGAAGCTGTGAATCATGACGCCGCGCCCAAGCCAACAACTTTATGCGTCCGAGCCCTAGGTAGGGTGATCACCAGCGTCATAGGCAATCCAGCTCATTCAAATCATGGTGTCGTAGTTCGTGCCATCCAACCGCCTTGGCGTCGGCGCCGGAGAGCCGATTGACGAGCGACCGCCTGGTCGGCTCGTCCTCGAAATAGACGTACGCGAGGGCGCCGCCGCCAGCGTCTTCGACAATGAAGGACTCGGCGGCCTTGCGGATGCGTAGTGGCAGGGCGTAGGGCGGGGTTGTCATTCGCTCCACGCCGAGCCTGATCGGCGATGCGGATATCCTACATCGAACCGGCGGGGCTGAGAAACCCGCTGCTCAAATTCACGAATGACGGTGATGATGGTGGTGGTGGTGGCGGTGACGATGAACCGCGCCAACCGACCTCGCCGTCGCAGGAGTCGGTGAGGGGCTAGCAGGCACAGCCGCAGTATTCCCGATCACCTTGTTCAACACGCCAGTAACTGCCGCTCCCGCCTCAGCCCCTGCGCGATTCACTCCAGCGCCAAGCGCTGAAATCGGGTCTTGGGCTCTCGCTGCTTGAGCAATGACAGCGGAGCCGAGCATTAGGCCAAATATCACTCCAACCTTGTTAACGCACACCATGCGAACCTCCCTATTTCTCTCTGCGAAAGGGCCTCATCAATAGTTCGCAGCGGCGTCTCAGCCAACACCCCTGCGCCGGCGACGACCGGGTTTTTGCATGCCGGAGGGACGGCGGCGCGGGTCGTGTTTACCGGGCGGCTCAGCGTGACGCCTACCCGGAACATTCTAAGACCTTCCCGCCGGCGTCGCCTCGATTTTAGCGATGCGCTTCACGAGCCGCTCGGCCATCACGCCCTGGGCAGTTCGGCGCGAGCGGAAAGCGCAAGCTACTCTCGGCACAATCGGAGCGCAGGATTTAACAGTGGCCCCAGTGCAGGAAGCGCCCTGTGCGGCGATTGTAGCAATAGACGCGTGGGCGCGAGTAATGGCGCACATGCCGAGCACAGCGCCCCCAATGTAGGAAGCGACCAGTATAGCGGTTGTAACAGAACACCCGAGCGTGCTCCACCATCGAGGAGTCTTGCAAAGCCGTAAGCACACCTGAGCGGTCGGCGACAGGCGCCGCGAAGACATGCATTGACGAGAGCAGTGCGAGGGCGCCAGTGCTGAGAAGGGTTACAAGGGATTTGCGCATTTTGTTCTCCATGACGATCGCCTTGGATGAACGCCGCTTTGCCTTGAACGAGACCGAAAGCGATCCGCTTTCGTTATCGCCTTGGAGAAACTCTTTGGCCGTCGCACCGTTCCAGCGGTAGAAGCGATGAGGGTTTCAGCGCCAGCTCGGAATGCGGGGAAGACAGGACCGCGGGGATGAATCAATTCGGCGTTATGGCAAATTCTATGTCACATCCGAAGATTTCGCTTAAGTGATTGATTTTATTAAAGGTATGGCGGAGACGGTGGGATTCGAACCCACGATAGGGTTTCCCCTATAACGATTTAGCAAACCGTCGCCTTCAGCCTCTCGGCCACGTCTCCAGCGTTCCGCGGTCCAGCGCGGAAGGGCGAACGACATATGGCAAAGGTCCGGCGCGATGGCAAGAGAAGCGCCCTTGGACGCTCTGTGGCGATGGAGCGCCGTCAATCTCGGGATCGGCGCCATGCGCCTGCCATATCTCGTGGGTAATGTTCGAACAGCCGACGGTTCGCCGTCGCAAGCGAACGCCCCGACCTCGGATGTAAAGGCGGGGCGTTTTCGCATTGGAACGACGCGCGCCGGCCATCGCCGCTTCAAAAACAGAAAGGCGGGCCGCGAAGGGCCCGCCAGAGTTGGCCGCAGGCAACCGCTGCTTGGACGCGGCGCCTGCTGCGCGACGCACGATCTGAGTGCGCATCCTTCATAGCAGAGCAGGGTCTTCGCCGATTTGCTGCACTGTGTCTCGATTGTTGCCGAAGCCGCCATAGGCGGGACTCGGGTTCGCATGTTGGGTCGACGACCGACCGCGTCATCAGCATTTGGGCGATCGCGCCCGCTGGTCGAAAGTTAAATCGACGCCTCAGTTGGACCGCAGGCATGCAGTGAGACGCAGCGGATTGAGAGCGATTACTCGACGCAGCGCGTGCGCGCGCCCGTGCGAAGGTCTTTGAGTTGAGCGGTGACGCGCTCGCCGTTATCGAGACGGAGGCTGACGATATTGTTAAAAAATCCCCAGCGGTAGTTTGTTTTCATCGGATAGGAACGACCGCCAGCGACGTAGAAGCAATAGGTGCTGTATTGCGGATTGGCGCGCAACGAAATCGAACAATGAATCGTATAGCGCAGCGGCGCGCAGGTTAAGGCGACGTCTTTTGACGGCAGCATGAAATTATTGGCGCTCATCGCCCCCGCAGCGGCCGGTTCCGACGCCATGCTAAAGGCCGCACAAACCGCCGCGGTCACGGACATTTTTCGCATGTGAGGCTCCTAAGATGACGCTTGATCCGAGAGCGTCGCGGTCAAGATCGATTCTGCTCCGCCCAGCGGTTTCAGACAAGACGTGGCTGTGTTCGGACACGCGAAGCAGCAGCGCAGACTCTCCGGTCCTGTTGAATTATGCTAATGTAACTACGGCGCGCCTCGCGCCGGGCAAGCCAGCCCGAGGAGGCGACAATGAAGAATGCGATATGCTCTTGCGCGCCGCCGCCGGTCGAGTGGAGCGTTAACCGGCAAACGCATCCTGCAATCGCTCAAGCGATTTTCGCTTTGTCCAGTGACGAACGAAGTCCCGAAGCGATTTGGGAGACGCCGACGCCGGACGAATGGCGAATGATTTCCGAACTCGTGGTCGAATATGTCGAAGAGGGCGATTTCGCCTTCGACAATGGCAAATTCGCTTGGGGACCGTTCGAAACCCTTCGCCTATGGCCGCTGCGGCGCGATGGTTGAAAAAAGATCGGTCGCCGTCGATCAGCGATCAGTACGGCGGAAACATCGGCGGCGGGAAGAGGCGCGGGATAAAGTCATCGAGCTCCCGAGCGAATCGACGCCGGCGCGGGGCCGGAGCGCGCGATTGCCCGTGCGCCTTGCCGACAATTTCGCCGCTCTCCGTGAGGACGATCCAGCGGCCGGCGCGCTCCTTGATGGAGATGACGCGGCCGACTCCGGGCACGACTTCCCCTGGTTCGACGCCGATCATGCCCCTGTCGGATTCAATGAGAGCGGCGCCTTGAAACACGTCGCGCACCCTGTAGCCGCTCACGACTTTCGGGGTCGGGGCGATCGTCTGGACGGGCGTCATATCGATTTTGGCGCTCTCATTCTTGACGCTCTCGTTTTTTGCGGCGCGAGCGACTTTCTCGTCGGAGTTTTCGGACGGAGCCTGCGGGGACGTCGCCGCCTTCGACGCGCTGGCGGCGGACTTGTTTTCCGCAGGCGGCGGCGCGCTCGTGGCCTGGGCGCTTATATGGTCCGCCTGTTGCCGTTTCTCCACGGCGTCCAATTTCGTGCGCAGCTCCTGCACTTCGCCCTGGAGAGAAGCGATTCGATTTTTTGTCGCTTCGTCCAGCGCCTGGGCCGCGACCTGTGGAGCCTGCGCCTCAACCTTTTGAGCGACCGCTTCCTTGGATCGGTCAGGCGGATAGAAATGCGTGGCGGCGACTCCGGCCAAGCCGATCAACGCTGCGACCAGGCCATAGCGGAGCGGCCGACTGCGACGGCGATCAATGACGATCTCCACCGGCAATTTTTCCGGCGCGCCGTTCCTTTTTGGCTGCGGCGGCTGCGGCGGAATGATGAGGTCGTTCATGCGCGAAATCCTGCCTTCGGAAACGAAGGAAGTCGCAAGTTGCGCCTCAATCGCGGCGAAATATCGTCAATCCTCGCCGCCGCGCGGCGAGCGGCTCCGCCCTTATCGCTTGACGACTATTTGACCGGATATGGGGCGGGCCTGGAGAGAGGCGGCGGTCCCGGCGACGCAGTTATGACTGTCAGGAGTCGCTCCATGAAGCATCGCGAATCATATGGCTCGGCGCCCCTGTTGCAATCCGGATCGGGAATATAGAGCGGGGGTTGAAGCCTGTCGGAGAGGGCGGTGCAGACGGGGTCGATATAGGGGCTTCCGACGTTATCCAGAACGATCGGGTGGCCGCATTGGTCGACGTTCGGCGCCGGCGCCGCGCCTGCGGGCATGGGCGCGGGGATCGCCTGTTTCTGCTTTGCCTCGGCGGCGCCCGACAGCGCGGCGGCGATGAGAATGACGGCGAGCGCGGCTCTTGTGAGGCTGGTCCACACGCCTGGATGCTGAATTCGCCGGCTCCGCCCGGCTGAGACCTTGAGACGGGCGCTGTCCGGCGGCGTTCTCATGACGTTCCTCTCGAAATGGCGCGCCGGTCAGGGTCGGCGCAGCCGTTCTGGCTCAACCATTATAGCCGACATTCAGCCGCGCCGCGTCAAGGCCGGCGCAGGGACAGTTCTCGTTGGGGCGGCGTTTCCGCGCCGCCGAAGGCGCGTCGCCTTATGGCGCGTCTGTTCCCGAGCCCATTGTTGCGCGGCTGCCACAGTCGCGCAGAAAGCACGATCGAACGACGAAAAAGCGGTCATATCCTTTGACTGTGTAACAGGTTTCTTTCTACGAACTTGGTCTCTGGCGAATCCCGCCGCGCGCTCAAATTGAAAACTCATTAAGGAGGAAGGTACATGAGAAAGGCGTTATTTGCTGCCTCGGCCCTCGCGCTGATAGCCGGATCGGCGATGGCCGCCGACCTTCCGTCTTATAAGGCGCCCCCGCCGCCGCCGCCCCCGCCGCTCATCAACTGGACGGGCCTTTATGGCGGTTTGAACTTCGGCGTCGGTTTTTACGACAACAATTCCTCCAACGCCTGGGGCTTGGGCTGGAACAATCACGGCGGCAGCCGCGCCGGCGTCGTCGGCGGCGGTCAGATCGGTTACAACTACCAGTTAACGCCGATGTTCCTCGTGGGCGTCGAGACCGACTTCCAGGGCACGAGCATCGGCTCCGGCGCCGGCGGCAATACGTACAACTGGTTCTTCGGCCTGCCTCCGGTGACGACGGCGACGCTGAACTGGTTCGGCACGGTTCGTGGCCGCGCCGGCGTCACCTTGCTCAACTCGAAGGTGCTGATCTACGGCACGGGCGGCTTCGCCTACGGCGAGGTGCAGCGTAACGGCTGGTGGAACCAGAACAGCGCGGTGCAGACGGGCTGGACGGCCGGCGGCGGCGCCGAATGGATGGTCATCCCCAACTGGTCGCTCAAGCTCGAATATCTGTATACGCAGATCAGCGGCACCGGGAATAACAACGGGGGCTGGTTCTTCAACCCGGGCTGGGGCCTCAACAGCCCGAACAACCGCACGCGTTTCCATACGATCCGCGCCGGCGTGAACTATCACTTCAACTTCGGCGCTCCGGCGCCGGTGTTGGCGAAATATTGATCGATCGTTCGAGTCCGATTGGTCGAGAAAAGCCCAGCCCCTGCGGCTGGGCTCAGATCACTGACAAACCCCCGTCATTTTTGGCGGGGGTTTTCATTATCGTTGCCGCGGAGGCGTAAGGGCGGATTCTTTGCCGCGTGGAATGCGTGCGGGCCCTCAGGCGGGCTTCGGCTCCGCTCTTTTGGCGAGGAGGAGGGCGATCTTCTACATATTTTGCGCGGGGCGGGTCATGAGGCATTGGCATCGCACGCGCAGCAGGCCGCGGAACCTCGCACAGCAGTGGCGGAAGAGCTGCTTGGCGTCGGCCGGGGATTTTCAAGGACCCGGCTAGCGCGGGATCGGCAACTGCATTCTTATCGCTAACTACGCTGCTCGCCTGTGGCGCAGGATGCGCGCTTGCATACTTCTATTTCGAAGACGAGCCGACCAGGCGGGCGCTCGTCAACCGCCTGTCGAGCGCTGACGCCAAGGCTGTCGCGCAGACGATCGCCAGGGCGCTGACGGAGGGGCGAGCCTATGCCGAACATGGACCTCCTTATGCAAGCGCTGGTTCTGATCGGCTGGCTCCTTTGGATAACCCCTAATGTGCCCTTTTTCGGGATTGGTGAGAAAGGCGCGAGACGGTTCAGATTGGCGTTAGGCATAGTGATCGGGATCGGATACACCATTGCGTTGCTCGCGGAGCTTGAATGGCTGCTTCGCGCCAAAGCTCCATAGCAAACGCCCCGCCGTTACGTTCCGGCGCATCCCTCTCTTTTGTAAAATATCGTTCTTACTGGTGCCGGTTGCAGGATTCGAACCCGCGACCTACTGATTACAAATCAGTTGCTCTACCAGCTGAGCTAAACCGGCCCTGGCGTCGATAAGGCGCGTCGCGCGACCTTTCTATGCGTCCAAGCCGGCGCAGAGGTCAATCCCGCGCACAGGCCCGTCATCCGAGCCGCATCGTCACGACGCTGAGCGCGGCGGCGCAGGCGTTCGACACGTTGAGGCTCTTGATCGGCCCCGGCAGATCGAGCCGCGCGACGCCGTCGCAGCGCTCGCGCGTGAGACGCCGCAATCCCTTGCCCTCGGCGCCGAGCGCCAAGACCAGCGGCTTCGACAGCGCGATGGTCGAGAGCGATTCAGCGCCATCCGAATCCAGCCCGATGCGGGCGTAACCGCGCTCGGCGAACGCGTCGAGCGTGCGCGCGAGATTGACCACCGAGACGATCGTCACGAACTCAAGCGCGCCCGACGCCGTTTTGGCGAGGACGCCGGAGAAATCCGGACTGTGGCGCTCGGTGACGATCACCGCGTCGACTTTGAAGGCGCAAGCCGTGCGCAGGATGGCGCCGACATTATGCGGATCGGTGATCTGGTCGAGCGCCAGCACGATTCCGCTGACGCTGACGATGTCGGAAATATCCGCTTCCGGCAGCGGACGCGCCTCAAGCATCAGACCCTGATGCACCGCCGCGGCGCCGCGGCGGCGCTCGAGATCGCGGGCGTCGACAAGGCGCGGTTCGAGTCCCGCCGCGATGGCGAGATCTCTGATGCGCGGCAGCGCCGTCTCGGTCGCGTAAAGCGTCAGCAGCTTGCGTTTGCGCGCGGTCAGCGCCGCGCGCACCGGATGCGCGCCATAGAGCGCGACGAGGTCAGGCGAGGCCGGGCGGAACGGACCCCGCGCCTCGGCTGGCGGGGTTGGGGCGCGGCGACTCCGTTCCAGCGCGGCGCGGTCTTTCGGCGGCGGCCGGCGGGTCATCTCAGCAGGGCCGTCTTGACCCACCAACCGGGATGTTGGGCGCGAATGACCCGGGCCGCGCGGACGGCGTCGCGCCGTGTCGCAAACAGCGCGAAACATGTCGCGCCGGAGCCCGACATGCGCGCCAGCCTGCAGCCGCGCGCCGCGCGCAGAATCGCGAGCGCGTCGACGATCACCGGCGCCTGCAGGCAGGCGGCGTCCTCAAGATCGTTGCGGCACTTGGCAAGCGCGGCGAGGAACTCCGCCGCTGTCGGCCGCGCATCGATCTCCACATGCCCGGTGCGCCCACACGAAGCGCCCGGCTGCAGTCCGAGCGCGGCGAAGACCGGCGCCGTCGCGACCGGCGCGCCGGGATTGATCAGCGCCGCCGGCAGCGGCGGAAGATCGATCGGCGCGCCGAGATTTTCGCCGGCGCCGCGCATCATTCGCGCCCGGGGCATAAGGCAGACCGGCACGTCCGAGCCGACAGAACGCGCCGCCTCGTGAACGCGCGGGTCGTCAAGCGCAAGATCATTCGCTTTGGCCAAAAGGCGCAGCGCGGCGGCGGCGTCCGACGAGCCGCCGCCGACTCCGGCGGCCACGGGCAGGCGCTTCTCAAGGCGAAAGCGTCCGAGCCGCAGGCCCCTTATTTCTTCTGAGAGCATTTGCGCGGCGCGCAGCACGAGATTGTCGTCGCCGGCGCCGGCGGCCGAGGAGGTCGGTCCCGAAATCTCGAGCGACAGCGGTTCGCCCGGCGCAAGGGACAGAGTGTCGCCCGCGCCGGAGAAGGCGACAAGGCTTTCGAGTTCGTGATAGCCGTCCTGCCGCCGACCGAGCACATGAAGCGTAAGATTGATTTTCGCCGGGGCGCGCGTCGTCAGCATCTAACCCCGGTCTCCGCAAATGGGGTGCGAATTCGCGGAAGCCGTCGAACTGGAGCGGGCGAAGGGATTCGAACCCTCGACCCCAACCTTGGCAAGGTTCCAAAAGCCGCTTTCTGGCGTTTCTTCCTGCTTACCCAAATTTCCCAATCTCTTGACTTTCTTCTGTTTCTCTTTTACGTGCGTTCGCTGTCTGTTTCTCACGCTTACCGCATGTGGCTTACCCATTGCTTACCTGAGCCACCACAACCCGCGGCTTACCCGGAGCCAAGCATGGCGTCGATTAAAGCCAAAATCACCAAAAGCCTTGTCGACACACTGCGTCCGATTCCTGGCGACGACCTGTTCGTTTGGGACGTCGAGCTTCGTCGATACGGCCTACGCCTGAAGCCGTCCGGCGCTGGCGCATATCTGATCCTATATCGCATCGCCGGCCGCAAGCAGCGAATGAACACATTTGGGCGCGTCGGCACTGTTACGCCCGATGAAGCTCGCAAGACGGCGCGGCGGCTCTTGGCGGCAGTCGACGCAGGCGAAGACCCCCAGGCCAAGCGCCAAGAGGAGAAGCAGGCGCTCACCGTCGAGGAAGTATGCGATCTCTATCTCGAAGCGGCGAGGGCAGGGCTCGTCGTCACCAATAAGAAGCGCGTCAAGGCCGGCTCGACACTTGGCGTCGACGAAGGTCGCATTGCCCGCCATATCGTTCCATTACTCGGCAAGCGCGTCGCGAACGAATTGGCCGGCCGCACCGACCTGCTACAACGATTCTACGACGATGTGGCTGCGGGCAAGACGGCCGGGACGATCAAGACGAAGGCGAGAGGCCTTGCGCGCGTGAGGGGCGGCGCACCGGCGGCCAAGCGGGCGGTAGGACTGTTCGGCGGAATATGGACATGGGCGGCGAAGCGCGGGCTCGTGAAGGGCGGGAATCCCGCTCGCGGCGTCGAAATGCTCGCCGATGCGACGTCAGAACGAGTCCTTGCGGCACCTGAACTGGCTGCACTCGGCACCGTCCTGCGCGATCATGAAGGCGCCGCGGCGTCGGCGCTGCGCCTGATCGCGTTGACCGGGCTGCGCGCCAATGAGGCGACGGGGCTGCGCTGGCGCGAGATAGACGCCGCCGCGCAATGCCTGCGCCTTGAAACGACAAAGACGGGTCGATCGATGCGGCCCATAGGCAAGACAGCTCTCGAAACGCTTGTGAGATTGCCGCGCCTACACGAGGAATTCGTGTTCCCCAATCGCGACGGGACGGGCGCCGCCGATCTCAAGAAATCGCTTTCAGAGTTGTTCAACGCGGCTGGGTTGCACGACGCGCGCGCGCAGACGCTTCGCCGGACATTCGCAAGCATGGCAGCCGACGAGGGCTACGGCGACGCGACTATCGGCGAGATGCTTGGCCATGCGCGCAGGGGAGTGACGGCAAGACACTATATCCGCCGGCCCGATGCCGCGCTCGTCGCCGCAGCAGACAAGGTGTCGGCGCGGATCGCTGCCGCCATGGACGCGCGCGTGCCGGCGGAGATCGTCTGCATTCAAGCGAAGAGTGCCCGCGATGGCAAATGAAAAGCGCCGACGGCCTGGCCGCCCGCGAAAGGAAGACGAAAGGCCGCCGACTGTCATCATAGACGAACGCGAACTTCCACGTCCGGAATATCTTCCGCGAGACTTCGTTGAAATATGTGCCAAGCGTTATAAGGCGGCGACGCGCCCACTTGGTTCCCGTGGCGGACAAGCTCCGGCCGCCGGGTTTATATCGAGGGCGGCTCGGGCGTCCGGAGATCCGCTTTTTTCTGACGACCCGGCGCTTGCATTGGCAGCATATGGCATCGCTTCCGCCCCACGGCCGAACACAGTTGTCGACGCTCTGAAAGGCAAGATATTTGGAGGCGAGGCACAATTACTTGCCGATTACGCGCGCGCCTATTCGCGCAGCATCGGCGTCTCCCTTCATTTTGCGATTGCCGACGCCGTAGCAACATGTGCGGAGCGCGGAACGTTCATCATTTCACGGGGCGCGCCAGCATCATTCGAGCGCGCCATCAGATGCGTCTATGAGGCGCTAGAGGAAGACCTGCGCGGTCCCGACAGTATCGGCGACACAGGACGCAGGCTGCATGTCAAGCCGGCGCGCGAGGGCGCTATCGTGCGCCGCCCAGAATCCAATATGAGGCCGCTCGATCCGGATGGCGAAGAGGTGCCCGACAATCTTTTCTGGCGGCGAAGGCTGCTGAACGGCGACGTCGTCGAGGTTCCATAACTAGGACGAACTCCGCAAAAACAATTCGCTCGAACGAGCGTAAATGAATTGGTCATTCCTTCTAAAACGGGATGACCAATGAAAGCTGATCCTCTCTTTCTTCGCCGGCCGGAGGCTGCGGAATACCTCCGCAGCAAATACGGCTTCGGCACCAAAAAAAGCCTCGACAAACTGGCGACGGTTGGCGGAGGTCCCGAATTTCGCAAGGCTGGGGCTTTTGCCATCTACGAGCCGGACAAACTGGACGAATGGGCGCTGTCTAAAATCAGCGCGCCGATGAAGTCGACCTCCGACACGGAGGCCGCGTAATCGATGTGTAAAACGAGAAACCCCGTCGCGGGCGGCGACGGGGCTAGGAAATCCGACTGCTTGGAGGCTGTCGGACCCGAGAAGACCAAATCCGCTCCCCAAAATCAAGGAAAAACACTTCCGAGCCGCGCGACGCTTGCGCGCCGCTTTCCGAAGCTTCGGCTGAATCGCTATACCGGCCGTTGGCTCGACGATGCGAGCGGCGCCAGGGGCGACGACATCGAGTCGCTGCTCGCCTTCCATCGGGAGGGTGCGCGGCATGGCTGAGAAAACAACACGCCACGCCATTGCGGAAATGGCTAAGGAGCTAAAGCGCCCGATCGCCACGTTGCTCGCATTGGCGCCGGCTAATGATCCCATCAATGCCGGCGA
>JBFXJV010000070.1:0-11454 GCA_050174515.1 Methylocystis sp. | reverse complement strand
GTAACCACGAGCGAGGGTGCGTCATGAGACCCAGCGTTCTTGGTATAATTTTCATGGGATTGGCCGAGTGCGCCGCTCTAATTGCTGCGCCGGCCGCTGTTGCGCAGTCGCAGGATCGCGCCCCGGACCGTAACACGGATTGCGCGGCGATCGCCTCGGAAGTCGACGCGAACAAGGCCAAGATCGCGGAACTCGAAAAAGGCGCTTGGTGGGAAAGGAACCAGATGTTCTCTGTATGTTGCGATCCGGCCGCTTTTTTAGCCTCGACCATCGTGCTTGGCGCTCGCGTGGTGCACAGGGCCTCGGAGAACAAGGAAATCGCAGACCTTCAGCAACGACAGCAAGACCTGGCGACGCTCACCGAGCAGCGCTGCGCGCCTCCTGCTGCGCCGGTGGCAAAGACTGCGAAGAAAGCGAAACGGCATTAGAGGCCGTGGCGGCCGACCGGGCGCCGAGCCGGTTTAGGCGGCCCCGCAACAAAAACGCCCCGCCGTTACATCCACGGTCGGGGCGTTTTCAAGTTGGATCACCCGGTGGGGGCTCTAGCCGTTTTGTCAATCATTTAGATTAACAAGACCAAACCCAATTGAAGCCGTCCCACACGTAGCAGGAGTTGCCGTCATAGGCCCCGGCTGCCGCCGCACCGGCCGCTGCAGCTCCTAAGCCCAATAAAGCGCCAGCCGCCGCCGCACCGGCGCCGTAGCCATATCCAGGGCGATAATACCCGCCGCGATACCCGTAACCGCCACGATATGCGTAGCCGCCGCGATACCCGTGACCACCGCGATACCCGTGGCCACCGCGATACCACGCCATAGCTTCCGTTGCAGGCAGGGAAACAGCCATAAGGATAGCCATTGTCATTGCAATTTTGCGAAGCATATTTTCCTCCCTTATTCCGCCCCTCAAATATGGTCCCTCCATGCACCGCTGCAACCGGCTGGCGTGCGCTCTAAATCACAAAAAAGAAACGCCCCCGCCGTTCATCACGTTCGGGGCGTTCTCGGCACGGCGGAGGTGGGGCCGTCAGTTCCCAGCAAGGTAAGCCCTCACAGCCTTCGCCGCAAATCGTCCGGCGTCAGCGCCTCGCCGAGGTCGCGCAACGCTCGGCTTAAGCGAAAGGCCCTCGGCGCGAGCCTCATGCGCTGGATGCGCAGCCATAATTGCGGAATGGTGGCTTGGGAGAGGTAAGTCATGACAGCGCCTCCGCCACCTCGTGGAATTGACGGTTCGCTTCTGCAGTTCGGTCTTGGATTTCATCCGCAAGTTGGTAGATCGCCATCAAGTCTTTTTTCCAGTTTCGTGGGGGTAGCCTTCGGTCAGCCCCACCATGAGAATCCACAACGCGCGCGAAAGGTCTGTCGCTTCTCGAAGATTTTCCTCCAAAATTCTTCCGTTGGTCGTGGTCGTCATCGCCCCCCTCCGTGTGCTGGCGAATAGCAGCAAGGATAGCGGCGTATTCGTCGAGCCCATGCAGTCGATCATGGCGGGCCAGCAAGTATTTCAACTTCTCGACGAATTCCGCATCGCTTGCGCATGGGGCTAGCGCAAGTTCCATGATCGCGGCATCCTCAAGGTCGGATCGACGGCCACATTCGCCGTCGTCGCCGTTGAACCCGGAAAACGCCGCCCACGCCGCCTTGTGACGCTCGATCGCTGCGAGGATGGGATTGGCGTCTTGCGTGGCCGGAGCGGCTGACGAATTGGCGCTCTCGATATTGGCCCGCATGGTCATGACCTCGCCTCCCGTTGGAGGACGGCGAGCGCATTGCGAACGGCGCCGACCAGGGGCTCGGGATAGTGCTCGCCCGGATCGCAATGCGGTCCTTCAAAGTGTTCGACGAGGAATGCGAGCAACGCTAACGCAGCGGCAGCGGCTGTCGGCCACGCCGCGAGGACCCCCAATTCGGCGTCGAAATATGCCTTGTTGCTTTCGCCGAAAGCGTCTTCGGCCTCGTCTATTCCGACTTTCTCCGATACCTCGTCGATTATGCGGTTGCAAACGGCGAGCGCCTCGTCAGCGCCCGCCTTGCAGCAGCGTTGCTCGGCGATGGCCGCGAAGATCGGATCATCGCTCGCGACCGTGACAGCAATGGCGGGAAGCCCGGCTACAGGCGCAACGGCGAGGCCGGCGAGCATGGCCCGCCGCGATGGTGTATGTGGTTTCTCAGCCATGATGGGAGGCTTCTGGGTTTCGTGTTGTGGTTAGGTCGGGAGCGATAGCCGCATGTCTCTTCCGACCGCTTTGTCGACAGCCCTCTTGAAGTTCAGGCCGCGAACGATCCGGCGAGACGGCCGGAATGTGTGGTGTAGAGGCGGCGCAGCGGGAAACGCAGCGCAGGACGATCGGCGAGGCAGGAACGGACCGGAAGCCCGATGTTGCTCTCATCGCGCAGGCGCGCCGCCTTGGCCTTCTTCCATTCCGAAGCGAGCGCCTTGGCGAACCATTCCCGATAGCATCCGCCGACGCTCTGAGCCCGCAAGCGGGCGGTGAAGTGCGCAGCCTTCATGATGGCGGAGCGATCATAAGCAGCGGACATCGGCGGTTCTCCTTTGGACAAGCCGAGGGCGTTCGCCGAATCCTGGGGAAACGGCGGGCGATTGGATTGGACTCAGCCGAAGCTCGCGGAGTCGGCGGCGCTCGGTCTATCGACGGTGGTTGATTTCGAGCGGGCGCGACGCGCAGTATCCCACGAGGCTACGCAATTGATCCGAGCCGCCCTCGAAAAGGCGGGCGTCGAGTTCATCGCAGAGAACGGCGGCGGGGCGGGTGTTAGATTGAAAAAGAAGGGGCGAGGGAAATTGAGTCGTCAGTCGTGCTAGGTCGCGCAAGGCGAAGCACGCGACGCTCTACCCGATAACGCCGCAATGTTCGTCGACGAGGCGGCATCGACGCCTAATGGTCGGTTGGTGTGGCCTTCCTGCAACACCTAACGCTTGAAAACTGATGTAATTTAGAGGCGCGCCTCAAACGCAGCGAGGATGGCGTTCTTGTCATCCTCATGCTGACCGCGAGGATACTGACACGAAGCCGCAAACCCACCTGGTTCGATGAGAATTCCGATGGAGTTGCCCTATTTTTGCACGATAGCGACTGCTGGCGCGCTGTTCCTTCTCATAATTCGGACATGGCGTCGTTCTGAAGTTCTAGTCACGAGACGATTGGAAGTCTTATTCTTTTTCAGCGTCTTCGTCGGCTTGGTAGAGGCAGCAATCTGGCTCTATAGTCCATCGCGAATCCCATGGCCTCGTTTGGCAAAACCGTCCGTAGAATCCGTTCAATCAGAGCGCGACGTATTTTCCAAGAAGCTCGCTGGCGATCAGAATGCTTCCGAGCCGTCGCTCTCAGGACCCGCTCTCACATACGCGCCCTCGCAAGAAGGCTTGTCCGGCTTGGATAGATGGACGGCAGTTTATGATATCTCGGCGCATGCGGTTTATCTGCCCAATGGAGAGGCGCTGGAAGCGCACTCGGGCCTAGGCCCAAGGTTGGATGACCCCCGCTATGTCCATGAACGCATGCGGGGTGCGACGCCGCCCCACGTTTACGAACTTGCATTGAGGGAAAAACCTTTTCATGGCATTCGCGCGTTGCGTCTGAACCCAATCGGCGGCAAAGAGCATATCTTCGGACGGTCAGGTCTGCTTGCACACACGTATATGCTCGGGCCGAAAGGCCACTCCAACGGATGCGTGGTCTTCAAGGACTACCATGCATTTTTGCGTGCATTCGAAAGCGGCGAAGTGAAGCGCTTATTAGTAACGGCGCGTATAGATTGAATTAGGGCCGCGCAGACGAGCAAGGTGGATAGGTCCAAACCAATCGAAATCTGTTGGCTATTTTTGAATTCTGGCTTGGAGGCGTTGGATGCTGGCGTAGGCCATTGCGAGGGAAAAGCCCTCATATTGCTGGCATTTCTGCTGGAGGCGGTCATATGTCGCCCAGCGCATTCCCTTTGGCTTATGGGGAAGGGGTCCAACAGTTCACGGGCTGCGTTCCGGCAATCAGCAAGCCGCCTCCCACTCGTCTTCGGTCATGGGAGGCTTCGCCATGAGTTGCAATTCCTCCCCTATTCCTCCTCGGTCACATATTCCCGCTCGCAGCGGTCATCCTTCGGCATGGTCGATAGAATGACGTATCGGATGCTGCCCGCCTCCGTCACTCCTTCAAGCCGCTCTAGGCGCCTCTCGGTCGTAACCGCCCCGCCCTTCCTTCAAGCCGCCTCAGGCGCTCGTCGATCTCGGTCAACTCGATGGTTCTCACAGAGCCGTCGATTAGTTTGGAGACCTCGGCCGCTTCGCTGGGCGTGATTTCGAAGCGACCGGCGATCCGGCTGGCCTCAAGTTCATCGACCTGCCGAAGACGGGGCGCTTTGTTTGCCGGGAATTCGCCAGGGAGTCGCAAGGCATGGCGGATTCGCCGCGCCACTTGATGATGGATTCGCAGGCGATCGCATGCGTTCAGAGTCGTTTTCCTGTCACACTAAATATCTGATAATTCGAAATCTCCCCCGATCAAAACCATGCGGATCACAAGAATGCTCAAGATTATCCCCATGACGAGGCTCACGAAGCCGCCAGCCGCCGCCATTGTGAGCCGCCACAGCGAAAAAGTGAGATCGAGCCGGCCGTCCTCGACGGTGACTTTCTCCAGCGCCGCTTTCATCACGGCGCCCTTCGCATCGTCCTTGAGCCGGTAGACGGGACGCTCTTCGAGCAGGTTGCGCAGCGCCGCCGTCGCCGCCCTGGCCGCCCAGTCATCGAGCTTACGGGCCTTTTCCTTGATGACCGCGCGGAGCTTCTCATTCCCCAAATGGCCGCCAGCGATTCGATCGGCGAGATCCGTGGCGCTCGCTCCTTCATAGGCGAGGCGGCGAATGTCGACCTTTTCGGGCTCGAAATAGAGCGCGCCCCCGGCATATTTCGGGACGCCCAGCGCATTCGCTTCGATCTCAAAACTTTTCCCCGTCCGCAGCAGGCCTTGAAGTCCCACGGCGAGTGCGGCCTTGCCATCCTTCAAATCGACCGTCGCGCTCCTAATGATGACCGATTGAACGATCGCTCGCGCAGGTCCTGTCAGCGCAATTTCCTTGGGGAGCCGGCTGTTGATCCGGCTCTGTATCTCGCTTGCCATGATCGAGATTTCGTGGGTGGCCGCGACCGACCAGATTCCCGCGGCGCCAAGCGTCAGCAAGAGCAAAGCGAGCAACCAGCCATAACGGCGTATCGTCCGGTTCATTTTTATTCCTCCAGAAATTGGAGAGCATATGCCGCTCGGCGATCTGACTTGGTGCGCTTTCGCACGTCGCTTCGAGGAGCGGAAACGACGCAGGCTCGTGACGCTCGCATCGCCCGGCGTTCGATCCTGATGCGCCAAATGCGCGCCCAAAGATCGCGAATAGTCGCGTTGGCGGCGTTGAAGATCGTGACGGCGCGTCCGCGCCGCCGTCCGACCTCGCACACACGATCATGGCGCTTGACCGGGCGTCTCCCTCGAGGCGACCCACTTCGCTGGCGGCCTCCCGCCGGCCTTGAACGAACCGCCGCCAAGCGCCCACGCGGAAGAGTGTCGGCTCGAGAGGAACGTCACACCGATTGTGCCTATAAGAGCAGCAGACAAACCGCCCTAACGCGATCGAGCAGGGCATGGCGTCAGCTGTGAACATTAGTTAGCCTTGAAGCGACGGTCGCTTGCGTTATTTGCCGATAGGCTCAGTCAGAGCATGGCCGGGCGGCGCGAAGCGCCACATCTGGAGCGATTGAACTTGCATCGCAGTGAAGCCTCGGAAAGGTCGCGGATTCGAAGCGTCCGCATTTTCAGGGATTCGAGCCGGGTCGAGTGTTGCGCTCTCGCCGATAATTTTTGAGGACGTCACCAAGAAGAAGGGGGCCAAGTATGAGCGAGATTACGGTCTGCTCCACCAAAACGCGATTAAACTCCAAACTAGTCCTGGCGACGATCACACTGGCGGCTTTTTCACTATCGAACGCCGCTATCGCCCAAAACGCTCGGGGCGACGCTACAGGCCCGACAACCGCCCCTGGTTACGACCATCCTGAACAGTATATGCATGTTAAGGATGTCAAACCTGCCGACAACATGTACCCGGTGGTCGAGCATCCAGAGCAGGATAAGGCGGCCGGAGATAAGCTCGCTGAATTACAACGAAAGAGCGGGAAGAAGCCCAATATTTTCATTTTCCTGATGGATGATACCGGCTGGATGGACCCCGGATTCAACGGAGGGGGCGTCACGGTTGGCAATGCGACGCCGAACATGGATAGGTTGGCCAACGAAGGGCTGCTGCTGACTTCCGCCTATTCGACGCCCTCCTGCTCGCCCACGCGCGCCACGATCCACACCGGCCAAAACCCGCTTCACCATGGAATTCTGCGCCCGCCTATGTACGGCGAGACCGGCGGCCTGGAGGGCGCGACGACTTTGCCTCAGTTGCTCAAGAATCACGGTTATGTGACGCAGGGCGTCGGCAAGTGGCACATGGGCGAGAACAAGGGCTCGCTGCCCCAGAATACAGGCTATGACGACTACGTCGGATTTCTCGGCGTATCGGATATGTACACCGAATGGCGCGACGTCTATTTCAACCCCGAAGTCGCCCTGTCGCCGTCTCGTTTCAAAATGATGGAAAAAGACAAGTTCGAACACAGCGAGGTCCATTGCACGCCCGCCGATAAAAACAAATGCGAAGCCGGAAGGCTGATTGATCTGACCTACATCAAGGATCTCGACCAGCACTGGCTGGACGTGAGCCTTGGCTTCCTCGACAAGATGAAGGGCAGCAAAAAGCCTTTCTATCTTTACCACGCCACGCGCGGCTGCCATTTCGACAACTATCCGCCAGACAAATACGCCGGAAAATCGATGGCCCGCACCGTCTTCAGCGACTGCATGGTGGAGATGGACGACATTTTCGGCAAGCTCGTCGACAAGCTGCAGGAAACCGGAGAACTCGAAAATACGCTGGTTCTGTTTCTTGGCGGCGATAACGGTCCCGAGTGCGAAGTCCCGCCGCACGGCCGCACGCCGTTCCGCGGCTGCAAAGGCTCTGACTGGGAAGGCGGCGTGCGTTCGTCCACCTTTGCCTATTGGAAGGACATGATCAAACCGCGCAGGTCCGATGGTCTGTTCGACTTTGCCGATATAATGCCGACCACACTCTCACTGGCGGGCGTCCCCGGCGCAAAACTTGCCCAGGAAATCCCGAAGAAGACCTACATCGACGGCGTAGACCAAATGTCGTTCCTGGTCGCCGACGACGGGCTGTCCGCACGGCGAAGCCGGCCGTACACGTTGAACCAGTATTTCGCCGGCATGCGCGTGGACGAGTTCAAATACATTTGGACCGGAGAGATACAGAACGCCGTCGTTCAAAAGGGCGACATCGGCGGGTTCAGCGGTTCGCTCTTCACGGACTCCGGCGGCGCCATCATGTTCAATCTCTATACCAACCCAGCCGAAGATGTGAGCATTGGCGTTCGTCACATCCCCATGATGGTGCCGGTCATGCAGGCGGCCGCCGCCTACATGCAGGAACTGATCAAATACCCACCGCAATTCAAGATCGGTTTCCTCAGCAATAATCCGCCGGTCTACAACATGCTGCCGAAGGTCCAGCAGTTGCTGAAGCAGAACATGGAGAAACACGGCGTTGGCAGGGCGAACCCGTAGTTAAGACACGCCCCGCGCCACGCAATAAAGGCCGCGCTGCTCATCGTCAGAGACGGCAGCGCGGTTTCTCTATGCCCGCCGATCCTGCTTCGCTTTGCGAACATGGCGCTTTGCGGAAGTTTCAAGCATTCATTCAGTCGAGGGATAAATCCCATCAGGCCACATCCCATTCGGATCGTGGCCGGAAACTCGCCGACAGTCATCGGAGGCCAGTCACGTCCTCACCGAATGACTCAGACTTAGAGCGCGGCTCGCGAAATAGTGGGAATCGGCTTTTCGCGTAAACCGCGCTCTAAATTATTGGAATCGATCACGCTGCGTCCAGGCGCGTCCGCCTGAGCGCCCCGGCCCCCAACCGTTAATGTAACGGCGGGGCTTTCTTGGCATTAGGCGGCTCGGCGTGAGGCAATGGCTATTTGGCGTCGCTTCTCCGGCGAGACCGTTTTCGGTCTTGAGCTGCGTCCGATTCAATTTCGGCCTGTGCATCAGTTCCAGCACTGGAAGACCTCAGGCTGGAGGCTCTTTGCGCCTCTCCCCCCAGCTGAGTGACAATCCCAAGCACGATCAGGCCGACCCAAAAAATTATCGGAACGATCGAGGCCGCATCAAATTTGACCATCATGGGAGCCATTCTCCTTTGTGCTTGCATCGGAATCAGGAGCGCAGCTGTGTCGCACAAAGCCGGGTTGGGTTGAACGTCCTCGCACTTCAGGACGGATAGACGGCGGAAGAAAGAATATCGCCGCGCTTGACCTATTCTGCTGCGTCATGATGGACGACCAGCCTTAAGCGGGCCACAGCGAGTAGGAGCTCGCGCTGGCCAGATGCCGGCCATCATCTCTGTTAAGAAATGGCGGATTGGCAATTATATGCCGCCACAAGGAAAAAATATCATCGGACATCGGGTTTTCTCCAGAGAAAGAGGATTTGACGATGACGAAGATTTCATGGGGAACGCTTGTTGCGGGCGGGCTCGCGCTCACCCTTGCGGCATGCAATTCCTCGCCACAGGCTACGGCCACCGCCCCAACATCTGCAAGAAGCGCGCCCAGCGTCGCAGATCTCGTCGACGCCAGAGGCAGTTCGGGCGAGATGGCCCTGCAAAATCGCGGCTACGCGCCAGCACGCACCGCGGGTCTCACGACTTACTGGCGGCATCCGGCGGGCGCCTGCGTGCGCGTCGTGACCTCGCAGGGACGCTATAAGGTTGTCGAACCGGTTTCCCCGGCCCAGTGCGGAAATTCGGCGTCGGCAGCGCCCGTGCCCGCGGCGTCTGCGCGTACCTCTACTTCAACGATCAGTCGAGCAATGCCGACAAAAGACGAGCAGGCCTGCCTTCTGGCGGCTATGAACAAGACGCAGAATGGCGACGTCGTGCTGTTCACCGGCACGGAAACGTCCGAGGCCAACAACGCCGTCTATGTTGGGGTTGGCCCTCAACGGGCGAAGTGGCGTTGCCTGGTCAAGAATGGCCGAGTCGCTGACGTCATGTCCATGACGGACGAAGGCAGATTGTAAGTTGTTCGCGAATGCGCGCTGCAGTTCGCAACTCCGACAATGGCGCGCCTCGCCTTCCGAATGTCGCCCCTGCAGTTCAAGCTGATCAGCCTTTTCCTGTCTGGCGCTCTCAGCTTCGAAGGGCCGCGAAGCTGCAGCAACCAATCCGTCCACGAACAGGCCAACCTGTCGTCACGTCGCGTCCAGAGCGCGGCTCCCGAAAGAGCGGGAACCGGCATTTCGCGTAAAGCGCGCTCTAACTTGTTAGAATCAATCACGTTATCTGCGTTCAGGCGAGTCCGCCTGAACGCGGCGTGATCTAATCGTCAGCGAGCGTGAAGCGATGTAACAGCCCCCCAATGACGGCGCCGAACAGCGGCGCGACCCAGAATAACCAAAGTTGTTCAAGCGCCCAGCCGCCAACGAAAAGCGCTTGGCTCGTCGAGCGCGCGGGGTTCACCGATGCGTTGGTGATCGGGATATCAACCAGATGAATAAGCGTTAGCGCAAGTCCGATGGCGATCGGCGCGAAACCGACGGGCGCGCGGCCCTCTGTCGTTCCCAGGATGACAAGCAGGAACATGGCGGTCAGCACGATTTCCGCGAGAAGGCCGGACTGCCATGTGTAGCCATTGGGCGAATGCTCGTCATAGCCATTCGCGGCAAAGCCGTTGGCGAGCGAAAAATCAATGTTGCCCTCAGCAATCTTGAGAAGCACGAAAGCCGCAAATATCGCGCCAAGCAGCTGCACCACCCAGTAAGGCCCGGCGTCCCTCCAGGAGAAGCGGCCCGCCGTCGCGACGCCGAGCGTCACCGCCGGATTGAAATGACCGCCGGATATGGGGCCGAAGGCGTAAGCGCCCGTGAGCACGGTGAGCCCGAAGGCCAGCGCCACGCCAAGGAATCCAATGCCGAGTTCCGGAAAGCCGGCCGAAATCACGGCGCTGCCGCAGCCGCCGAACACGAGCCAAAAAGTCCCAAGAAATTCTGCAAGAAGTCTGCGTAAAAGAGAATGCCGCATCTCCCGTCTCCATTTATCGTTACACGAACGAAGTTGCGAATTGAATATTAGCGCAAAGCTCCGGTCTGATCGAGGGGTGTGAGAAGGTTCCTACTCTCTCGCCTATCGGCCCACCCTTGGCCGGCTGTAAAAAAGGCCGGGCCGCCTCCTCCTCCAAATCCTTCTGTCGGTTGACCTGGCCGCACTTCAACCCACCATAATTCAGGCGTCACCGGCAATAGGTAACCTCCGTCACGCCTATCGATTGGATCGCTTCCGCAACCCAGCCCCTGCATCGTCAGCGCGTCGACCTGGAGGAGCTTCGCGACAATTTCCTCGGGCCCGCGCCGTTTCCCGCCCATCTCAAATCCGCTCAAAGGCTTAAGGGCCATACTTCACGGATGATCACTTTTTGAGGGGGCGGACCAATCCGAGCCGGCGCGGTATGCAGCACTGACGACGACGTCGAATTATTGAAGCTTCCCTTGAGAACGAAACCATGTTCGCTTGATGCCGAAATCAAAAAAAGCGCCCCAGTCGAGACTCCTAATGGATTGGACTGAAACGAAATGGCTCAAACAGGTCCATTCCCCCCGAGTCTTGGATCGAACCGCCAATCGACAGCGCTCCGCGACGTCGAAACCGAAACGTCTGCGCCTGACGCGGCCGCGGGACTGACGGAAGCGGAAGCGGCGCGGCGGCTCGCGGAATACGGCGAGAACGCCCTCGTCGAACAGAGGATCGGCGCGTTCGAGCGGCTTGCCGGATTTTTCTGGGGGCCAATACCCTGGATGATCGAAGCGGCGGCCGTGCTCTCGGGGATTGTGCGGCACTGGGCGGATTTCGCCGTCATCGTCATCATGCTGCTGGTCAACGCCGGGGTCGGTTTCTGGCAGGAGTACAAAGCAGACAACGCTATCGCCCTGCTGAAGCAGCGCCTCGCGCTGAAGGCGCGCGCGCGCCGCGACGGCGAATGGAAAGATATTCCGGCAGCGCGGCTGGTCCCGGGCGATCTCGTCGAAATCAAGCTCGGCAACATTATCCCCGCCGACGTGAAGCTTCTGTCCGGAGCCTATCTGAGCGTCGACCAGTCCGCGCTGACCGGCGAGTCATTGCCTGTCGACAAGAAGGCGGGAGACGTCGCCTACTCCGGTTCGATCGCGAGGATGGGCGAGATGACGGCGCTCGTCACCGCCACGGGCATGAACACCTATTTCGGCCACACCGCCCGACTTGTCGAACAGGCCAAGACCGTTTCGCACTTCCA
>JBFXJV010000069.1:0-11458 GCA_050174515.1 Methylocystis sp. | reverse complement strand
CAGGCGCGTGAAGTCGACGCCATAGGTGACGAGCTTCGTATGCGGCCGCACCTGGCCGGAGAATTTCACCTCGCCGACGCCGAGCGCCATGCCGCGCCCCGGATTGTCGAGCCAGGCCAGATAGAACCCGACCATCTGCCACAGCGCGTCGAGGCCAAGGCAGCCGGGCATCACGGGATTGCCCTTAAAATGGCAGTCGAAGAACCAAAGGCTCGGTTTAATGTCGAGTTCCGCCCGCATATAGCCTTTGCCATGCTCGCCGCCCTCTTCGAAAATTTCCGTGATGCGGTCGAACATCAGCATCGGCGGCAGCGGCAGCTGGGCATTTCCCGGGCCGAACAGCTTCTCCTCGCCGCACGCCAGTAAATCCTCGTAGCCGAATGAGGAGCGCCTTTCGCCCATATTTCCTTGTTCCTCGCATTTAGGGCTCTAAGGGCCCAACCTCCCTGAGCGCCATCAGGCGCGCCCTTATCTTTTTCGGCGCCGGCACGGGCGTCGCTCTCGGGCGAAGCGATCCGTAACATAGCCTCGCCCGGGCCGAAAGCGTCGTGGCGAATTCGACGCAACAGCCGAGCGGCGTTGAATTTTTCGCCATTGTCCCTATGATGCCAAAGGAATATCGAAAGCAGAAGGCCGCGAATGGACGCCGACCAAACTCTGATCGCCCCGCCCGACGCCGATCCACGCAAACCAGTCGCCGAACTGCTGGCGGATGCGGGGCTTCGGCCGACACGCCAGAGGCTGGCGCTGGGCGAACTGCTGTTCGGTCAGGACGGCGACCGTCACGTAACGGCGGAGCGGCTCTATGAGGAGGCGCTCGCGGCCGATCTCTCGGTGTCGCTCGCCACGGTATACAACGCGCTCCACCAGTTCACCCAGGCGGGCCTGCTGCGCGAAATCGCCGTCGACGGCGCGCGAGTCTATTTCGACACGAACACCGCCGACCACCATCACTTTCTGCTCGAAGACGACGGCGAGCTTTACGATATCGCCGGGGCGAATATATCGGTTTCCGATCTTCCCAAGCCGCCGGCGGGGCTGCGCGTCGCGCGCGTTGATGTCATCGTGCGTCTACGCCGCGCCTGAGGCGGCTTAATTTCAAAAAAATCACCAAGATTGCCAAAGAGTTCGGCCTTGTTTGAGGGAGCGCCGACCTCTTCGTAGAGTGGGGCGGGAATCAATGTCGCAAATGGCGACGGGAAGAGAATCTGATCTTAGCTACGCGCAGCTCGAAGCGCTCGCAAATTCCGTCCCAAACCTCGTCTGGATGGCGCGTCCGAACGGCTGGAAATTCTGGTATAATGAACGCTGGTATCAATACACCGGCACGACGCCCGAGGAGATGACGGGTTGGGGCTGGCAATCCGTCCATCATCCGGACGTGCTGCCCAAAATGCTCGAGCGCTGGACGCATGCGCTCCAGCATGGCGAATTCTTCCAGATGACCTTTCCGCTGAGGGGCGCCGACGGGCTCTATCGGCCCTTCCTGACGCGCGTCGAACCGTTGCGCGAGAATGGCGCGATCGTCGGCTGGTTCGGCACGAACACCGACGTCACCGAACAGGAACGCGATCGCGAGCGGTTGCAGCTTCTCGTTCACGAGCTCAACCATCGCGTCAAGAACACGCTGGCGACTGTTCACTCGCTCGCCATTCATTCGCTGCTCGAACTCAGGCCGAATTCCGTGCTGCTGTTCGAGAACCGCCTGCTGGCGCTCGCCGCCGTGCATGACGTGCTCACGCGCGAAAATTGGACGAGAGCGCAAGTCCAGGAACTCGTGGGCATGGCGATTGGGCAGGCGGGCCGCGAAAATTTCGAAATCTCGGGACCTCCTGTCGACGTCTGCCCGCGCATCGCGTCGAGTCTCGCAATGACGCTGCACGAATTATGCGCCAACGTCGTCGTTCATGGATCCCTGTCAAAGCCCGGCGGACGGGTTGCGGTCAATTGGACCGTTGACTCCAACAGGATAAACCCCATGCTCCGTCTCGTCTGGCGCGAGCATGGCGGACCGCCGGTCTCGCCGCCGACCAAGAAGGGATTCGGCATGAGACTGATCGAGAAAACGCTCGCGTCCGATGCGGGCGCTCGGGTCTCGGTCGAATTTCCGCCCGAAGGATTGCGCTGCGCGATGGACATTCCTCTCGCCGCGATAGCGCTCAAATGAACGCCCCGCGCGTCCTGATCGTTGAAGACGAGGCGGTCATCGCGATGGCGCTCGAAATGTTCCTCGAAGAACTCGGCGCGCAGGTCGTCGCCACCGCCGGCAATGTGCAGGACGCCTTGCAAAAGGCGACATGCGAAGACTTCGACGTCGCATTTCTTGACATCAACCTCAATGGCCAGAAGGCGCATGTTCTCCCCGGCGTCCTGGAGCGCCGGCACAAGCCCTTCGCCTTCGTCACCGGCTATGGCGAGCAGGGCGTGCTCGGCGCGCACGCCGATGCGCCGGTGGTCGCCAAACCCTTTAGTCGAGGCGACATTTCGACGGCGCTCGAGAAACTCAAGAGCCGTCTGCCGGCGAACCCGTCCAGCTGACTATTCGAATTTCTCGCCCGGATAGACGCCCCAGAGATTTTCCTGCTGCATGTAGCCGTCGAATCTCTTGCCGGCGATACGGCACCATTTGCCGTCGCAGCCGCGCAAATTGCCGATGACGCCAGGGCCGAGCTTCGCAATCGGGGTCTTGTGATCGTCTGCGACGAGCAGTTGCGGCTCCTTCTTCCATGGCGCGACCAGGGCGGTGCGCCGTCCCGAAAGCAGCGAATGCAGCACCCATCCCTCGGTGCCTTCCGAATCGCGGATTTTGCGCCAGGTTTCGAATTCAGCGGTGATCTCGACCGGCAGCGCGGCGCGCTCGTAGATCCACAACGTCGGATGTTCCTTGCTCGGCCCCTCGCGCACATTCACGCGATCGGATTTGAGGCTGACATAGCGCGGCATGGGCAGGCCGCTGACCGGACCCTTCTGAGGCTCCAGAGCGTGCGCGTGCATTGCGCAACAAAACGCCGAGAGGATGGTTGCGGCGAATGCCGCCGCGACGCCGCGCGGACGATATTGGAAATGTTTCGAAGCCCCTGTGAAAGCGGTCGAAATTGGCGCAAATTCTGCTCTTATTCGCGACATGGTGGACTGATCGCTCGCTTGTCTTTGGCCCGTCATCTGCTAGGAAGTCGAATGCGTCCGCTCCAGGGGACGTATTGGTTTTGTCGCTGACCGCCGTTAAGACCCGGTTGATGCCGGCGGAACTCGCCGGCGCCTTTTCATCCGCCGCCGCCAAGCGGCGAAGATCATCGTCGCAATCGCAGAAACGCTGCTGCAATACAACATAAACGCGGAGGCGGACCAGGGATATGCCGAAAAAGAAGCCGCTCGTTGTCGTGTCGCGCCGGCTGCCCGAGGTGATCGAAACCCGCATGTGCGAGCTGTTCGATACGCGCCTCAACGAAAGCGACAAGCCGCTCACGCATGAGGAACTCGTCGAGGCCATGCGCACCGCCGATGTGCTGGTGCCCACCATTACCGACCGCATCGACTCCCATCTCATCGCTCAGGCCGGCGAGCAAATGAAGCTCATCGCCAATTTCGGCAACGGCGTCGATAATATCGACGTCGCCTCGGCGCTCGACCGCTCGATTACGGTCACCAACACGCCCGGCGTTCTGACCGAAGACACGGCCGACATGACGATGGCGCTCATTCTTGCGGTGGCGCGCCGTCTCGTCGAAGGCGCGAATGCGATTCCGGACGGCTCCTGGCCGGGCTGGTCGCCAACCTGGATGCTCGGCCATCGGATCACCGGCAAAAGACTGGGCATCGTCGGCATGGGCAGGATCGGCCAGGCTCTGGCGCGGCGGGCGAAAAGCTTCGGTCTGTCGATCCACTACCACAATCGCCGTCGGCTCGGCGCCGAGATCGAAGAGCAGCTGGAGGCGACCTACTGGGAATCGCTCGATCAGATGCTGGCGCGCGTGGATATCGTGTCGATCCACTGCCCGCACACGCCGGCGACCTATCATCTCCTCTCCGCGCGCAGGATGGCGCATCTGCGTCCCCACGCCATCATGGTCAATACCGCGCGCGGCGAGATCGTCGACGAGAACGCCCTCGTGCGTATGCTGGAAGCCGACGAGATGGCCGGCGCGGGCCTCGACGTCTTCGAACACGAGCCCGCCGTCTCGCCGAAGCTGTTGAAGCTCGCCAAGTCTGGCAAGGTGACGCTGCTGCCGCATATGGGCTCCGCGACCATAGAAGGCCGCATCGATATGGGCGAGAAGGTCATCATCAATATCAAGACCTTCATGGACGGCCACCGCCCGCCTGACCGCGTCCTGCCAAGCATGCTATAAGGCGCTTGTCGCGCGCCGAAGGAGGCTCGCGGCCGGCCGCCTGACTGGGAGGATGATTGACGCGATGAACAGGATTTTGCTCGCCTTAGCCGCCTCGCTCTGCGCCGTTGCGCTCGCCGGCGCGCCAGCCGACGCCAAGAGCCGCGCAAAGCCGCCACAGGGGACGGAGCAGCCGCAGGACGAAAACAAGGGGACCGGCGGCATTCCCCGCTATCAGCCGTTCCCGCATAATCAGAATTTCGTGCTCAAAGAGATCAATGGCAAGGCGCCGCCGGTCGAGATGTGGATATCGATCGACTCGACAGGGCGCGCCAACGGCTTCTCCGGCTGCAAGAACTGGTCGGGCATTTTCGTCATCGGCCCCGACCGGCTGGGACCGCGCACCATGCCGGCGGTCAACGAGCGCAAATGCGAAGGCCCGCTCGCGGCCTTCGAACGCGACTATTGGGCGGTCCTGCTTTCGGGCCCCTATTGGGACACCAAGGGCGACGATCTGATCCTGAAGGGCGCACAAGGCGGCGTGCTGCATTTCCGGCGGTCGTTGTAGCGCCTGCGCCCATCTTCGTGCGCGAGGCGAGGCTGGACTCCATCCCGCCTCGCCGAATTTTCATTCGAACGCTTCGGCGCAGGCGCCTCGCAACGACGGCGAATTACTTCACCGGCGAGGCGAGCAGCGGGCAGGGCGCCTCATGCAGCACCCGCTCGGTCGTCGAGCCGCGCAGCGCCTCCAGGAGGCCCTTTCGGCCTTGCGTCGGCATAGCGATCAGGTCCGCCTTGATCTCCTTGGCGTAGTTGAGAATCGTCTCGACCACCGGTCCCTGGCGCAGCTCGATGTGGGGGAGCAGCCCTTCGAAGATCGGCAGTTCGTCGCCGACATGCAGCATCATGACGTCTGCGGCCGGATTGAGACGATGCGCGATGTCGGCGACATGGCGAAAGGCGTCGAGCGGCGAGACTGTCGCCTCGACCGGCATCAGCACGGTGTTGAGCGATACCGCGCCTGTCTCGCGATCGACGAATCCATTTTGGTCCTCGCGCAGGAACAGCGCCGGCACATGGGTCTCGCGCGCCGTCTCTTCCGCGATTGAACCTTCGAGCAGGCGCTCCAGGGCGCTGCGCGGCCGGGTCATCATCACCAGAAGGTCGCACAGGTGCCGCTCGGCGTAGGCGGAAACTCCCATCACCGGCGATTCGGATTCGACCGCGGCTTTGACGAATTTGACGCCGAGCCGTTCGACCGCCTCGGCCCGCGTCGCGGTCGGCGAAATCATCTTCCAGCGCGCCAGCATTTCGCGCACCTGTGGAAAGCGATCCCAATCGTCCTCCTCGGTCTCGGCCGCCTCGATATGCAGAATGTGCAACATGCTCTTGCAGGCCACGGCGATGCGCAGCGCATGCGCGAAGGCGTCGAGGCTCGCGAAGGAGAGATCGGTCGGATGAACGATTGATCTGGGCGTGTCGCCATTCATATCGGTATGCTCCTCTTTCGCTTCGCAAAGCCTATACGCGCCGGCGCGCGTGGCAATGACGAGCTTCGCCGCAGGCTAAATCTGTTCTTGAAGCGCCCTTTGGACCTGCTCGACGAGTTCGGCCTCCGGAACGGCGAATTGGGCGGGTCGAAGCGCCTTCCATTGTTCGTTGGTGGCGATATTGGCGGCGGCCTTGGCGCCGGCGACGAGGTCCTTGATTGTGACCTCGCCGCGCGCCTTTTCATCGGAGCCCTGGATGACGACGAGCGGGCTGTTGCGCCGGTCCGCGTATTTCATCTGGGCCTTCATACCCGCCGCGCCGAGATAGATTTCGGCGGCGATCCCGGCGTTGCGCAATTGCGTCGCCATCCGCTGATAATCGGCAAGTCGGTCGCGGTCGAGGACAATCACGACCACCGGGCCGATGAGCGGGCGCGCCGAGACGATCGGGCTGCCGATGAGCTTTAGGGCCGCGAAAAGCCGCGAGACGCCGACAGAGAAGCCGGTCGCCGGCGTATTTTCCGGCCTGAACCGCCCCACGAGCCCGTCATAGCGGCCGCCGCCGCCGACCGAGCCGAAGCGCACCGGATGTCCCTTCTCGTCGCGGGTCTCGAAGGTTAGATCGGCTTCGAAGACGGGGCCGGTGTAATATTCGAGTCCGCGCACGACGGAAGGGTCAATGCGGATGCGGTCGGGCCCGAAGCCGGCGTCGCGCGCGAGGTCCTCGATTTCGAGCAGTTCCTCGACGCCCTGCGCGCCGACCTCGCTCTTGCCGAGCAGGCCGAAAAGATCGAAGGCGGGCGCGCCGTCCCGATATTGACCGCCCAGGCTGAAGGAGAGGATCGTGTCGATCGCCGGCAGATCAAGCCCGGCGCCCTTGGTGAAATCCCCGCTTTCGTCCTTGCGGCCCTCGCCGAGCAATTGCCGGACGCCGTCCGGGCCGAGCCGGTCGAGCTTGTCGATGGCGCGCAGCACGACGAGGCGGCGGCCCGCGTTTTCCTCGCCCGAGAGGCCGATCGACTGCATGACGCCGTCCAGCACCTTGCGGCTGTTGATTTTGATGACGTAGTCGCCGCGCGCGATTCCCAGCCGCTCCATGGCGTCCGCCGCCATCATGCAGATTTCGGCGTCGGCGGCCGGAGAGGCGGAGCCGACCGTGTCGGCGTCAAACTGCATGAACTGGCGAAAGCGCCCGGGTCCCGGCTTTTCGTTGCGATAGACCGGGCCGACCCGGTAGGAGCGATAGGGCTTCGGCAGCCGATCGAAATTCTGCGCGACGAAGCGCGCCAGCGGCGCGGTCAAATCATAGCGCAGCGACAGCCATTGCTCGTCGTCGTCTTGAAAAGAGAAGACGCCTTCGTTGGGCCGGTCCTGGTCGGGCAGGAATTTGCCGAGCGCGTCGGTATATTCGATCGCCGGCGTCTCCAGCGCCTCGAAGCCGTAGAGCTCATAGACTTCGCGGATCACATCGAGCATGCGCGAGGTCGCCGCGAGTTCGCCCGCCTCGCGATCGGCGAGCCCGCGTGGCGTGCGCGCTTCGACTTTGCTCTTGGTTTCTTCCTTGGACATCGAAATCTGTTCCAGAGGGCGCGGCGCCCTCCCCCTTAAAGGGGAGCGTCGGACTGCGCAGCAGTCCGGGGTGGGGTGACATGCGCCGAAGGGGCGTTAAGCCCCGGCCGGCGCGCCTCTCTCGAGCGGGAGGCGGGATTCGGCCGCCTTCCTAGCATTTTCCCAGTCGGAGGGAAGCGCCGCGCCCTTTGGCCAGAGTCGCAAATGCGCGGCGCAACGTCGACAGTCGGAACTGCCAAAGCCCGGCAACGGGATCGGGAGCCCGCCGAGCGCAGCGTTGAGCGCGCATTCGTCGCCGCCTTCGACAATGAAGGCGCCGAGAATTTCTCCCGCCAGCGTCAGCTGATCGACATGCCAATGCGCGCGCTTATTTTTCCGCATATGCCGGGCGAACCGCGCCCGCAACCCGCCGGGGCCTTTGGCGGAGCCGCAGTAGAGGTAATCGCCGACAGGAAGCCTCGCCGAGATTTTCCCGACGCGAACGTCGAGCGGCGAAGCGAGACGCAGCCAGAGGGCATAGGCGCCGGGCGCCGCAGGGGAGTCGGTCGCGCAGACGCAGAAAACCATCCGCTCACTCAATGAAAATCTCCGGCGACTACACTTTTCCTCGGCGCCCACAGGAAGTGGCTTGGCGCGCGCCGCGCGGCTGCGGCCAATTCTTATTGAGGAAACTGTTGCGAAAGTTTTGAAGCCCAGCAAAATCAAGGCGAAAGACTATTCGCGGCGCCCGCGGCGGGGAAATAACGGTAAAGCCCCGCCGGCGACACGCCCATGCGGCCGGCAATATCGGCGACGGCGATGTCGAGGGCGCGACTCTCATCGGGCGTGGAAAGCCGCGCACGGCCGAGCTGCGGGCCGGCCCGACGACTCTCCCCTCCCGCGCCGCGCATCACGCCGGCGCGAGCCAGACGCTGTTTCCAAAAGCATTCGCCATCTCGTAATCGCACGCCGCGAGCATTTGGGTTATGTCGGCGACGCGTTTTTCTCGGGCCGCTAGGATCGTGGGGTGAAGCTCCAGCGCCAACGCCCGCACCCGGCGCTGTTCGAACACTTCTTTCGAACCCAAAAGCGCCTCATATTCGAAACCTTCGATGTCGACCTTCATCAAATCCACATACGTCAATCCCTCGTCATCCAGCACCCGGACCAGGGTTTTCGTCGCCACTTGCTGCGTCGGCAGTTCATACTTGACGCTCTTGAACAGACCGCTCGCGCCCGTGTTCATATCCGCGGTTAGATGGATCGCCGCCGCTGCATTTGAGTCGGTGACGGCAATATTCAACACGCTTACTCCTTCAACCCCATTCAAGTGGAGGTTTTCAGCAATTATCGGCAGCAGGCGCTCCTGCGGCTCTACGGCCACGACGCGACCGCTCGTTCCACACCGCCGGGCGCCAATGACAGTAAAGTAACCCTCATTGGCGCCGAGATCGAAAAATACGGCGCCGGGCGACAAATATTTCTCAATGACTTTTCGCATTCCAGATTCGTATGATCCGTGACGGCTGATTTCTGCGCCTAAATTCGAAAACGGATCGACCCAGAACTTTCCATGCGGCGTCTTGACGACTGTTCTGCCAAGACCCAGCGCGCCCTTCAATGACGAGCCGAGAGGCGCAGGGCGTAATCGTAACAGGACATTCTGCAAGCAGCGTTGATACAATGTGAGAGGATTGCGGTGCATCGCGTCGCTCGTCATGGACCCAAACATGACCGGCATAAATATCGCGACCATTCACATCGATGGGTTAGCTTGTGAAGTAGCCCTCTAATTGGCTGCACACGGCCCATCCTGAAAATAAGCGTCGGCAGTAATGCCGTTGGTTCTTATCCGAAGGCCGAGATTCTGACGGGTCCGGCGCGCCGGCAGCGCTGAACTGTAGCCGAAAAGCTGTCGATGGTCGCCGAGACGCGCGAGCATAGCGCCACAGTCACCCTCGTGGCGCGTCGGCCCCAAGCGGGCCGGAACAACTTCGCTCAGGCGATCATCACCCGCGCGGCGCCCTTTTCGTCGCCCAAAAGCTCCAACACCTTGGCGACGATCGCCTTGCCGTCGAGCATCGCCCTGGCGATCATCAGCTCGTGCTTGTCATGGTCGATATAAGCGTCCGGCAGAATCATGCTGCGGAACTTGAACGCGCCGCGCGCGCCATCGAGCAGCCCGTCTTCGGAAAGCGCCTGGAAGACCTGCGCGCCAAAGCCGCCGATCGCTCCTTCCTCGATGGCGATGAGAGCCTCGTGGTTGGCGGCGAGCCCGCGCAGCAAATCCCGGTCGACGGGCTTGGCGAAGCGGGCGTCGGCGACCGTCGTCGAGACCCCGTAATTTTCGAGCTCCGCCGCCGCCTTCATCGCGTCGGCGAGCCGCGCGCCGAGCGACAGTATTGCGACCCTGGAGCCTTCCCGCAGGATGCGGCCCCTGCCGAGCTCGAGAATTTCGCCGCGCTCCGGCAATTCGACGCCGATCCCCTCGCCGCGCGGATAGCGGAAGGCGATCGGCCCCTCGTCATAAGCCGCGGCCGTCGCCACCATATGCATCAGCTCGCCCTCGTCGGAGGGCGCCATAATGACGAAGCCTGGCAAACAGCCGAGATAGGCGAGATCGAAGGCGCCTGCGTGCGTCGGCCCGTCAGCGCCGACGAGGCCGGCGCGGTCCATGGCGAAGCGCACCGGCAAATTCTGAATCGCCACGTCATGGACGACCTGATCATAGCCGCGCTGCAGGAAGGTCGAATAGAGCGCGCAGAACGGCTTGTAGCCTTCGCAGGCGAGACCGGCCGCAAAGGTGACCGCATGCTGCTCGGCGATCGCCACGTCGAAAGTGCGGTGGGGAAAGGCCCTGCCGAAAATATCGAGGCCGGTGCCCGACGGCATCGCCGCGGTGATCGCGACGATCTTATCGTCATGTTCGGCTTCGGCGATCATCGCCTTGGCGAACACATTGGTATAGGTCGGCGCATTGGCCTTGGGCTTGATCTGAATGCCGGTCGCTACGTCGAATTTGTTGACGGCGTGGCATTTGTCGGCAGACTCCTCCGCCGGACCGAAGCCCTTGCCCTTCTGGGTGACGACATGAACGAGGACCGGGCCGTCGTCCTTGTCGCGGACATTCTTGAGCACGGGTAGCAGATGGTCCAGGTTGTGCCCATCGATCGGCCCGACGTAATAGAAGCCGAGCTCCTCGAACATCGTGCCGCCGGTGATGAAGCTGCGCGAGAACTCCTCGGCCTTCCGCGCCTTGTCGTAGATGAAGCGCGGCAGATGGCTGGCGAGCTGTTTGGCCGCCTCGCGGATCGAGCGATAGGCGCCGCCCGAAACGAGGCGGGCGAGATAGGCGGACATGGCGCCCGTCGGCGGGGCGATCGACATGTCATTGTCATTGAGGATGACGATCAGGCGGGAATGCAGCGCCCCGGCGTTGTTCAACGCCTCATAGGCCATGCCGGCTGACATCGAACTGTCGCCGATCACCGCCACGACGTGATTGTCGCCGCCGGCAAGGTCGCGCGCCACGGCCATGCCTAGCCCGGCTGAAATCGAGGTCGAGGAATGGCCGGCGCCGAAGGCGTCATATTCGCTTTCGGCCCGCTTGGTGAAACCGGACAGCCCGCCGCCCATGCGCAGCGTGCGAATGCGGTCGCGCCTGCCGGTGAGGATTTTGTGCGGATAGGTCTGGTGGCCGACGTCCCAGATCAGCTTGTCGCGCGGCGTGTCGAAAACATAGTGCAGAGCGACGGTCAGCTCGACGACGCCGAGACCCGCCCCCAGATGCCCGCCGGTGACCGAGACGGCGTCGATCGTTTCGTGGCGCAACTCGTCGGCGACCTGCTTGAGCTCATTGGGACGCAGCTTGCGCAGATCCTGGGGGGTAGCGATCCGGTCGAGGAGGGGGGTCTTGGATGTCGTCAATGGCTCTACTCTGCTCGGTCATCAACAAGCGCCAGAAATCCGAGCATTACCCGCTAAAACGCACCCCAGCAAACGCGCCGCGCCCTTCACCGCGATTCTGTCGATGACTGTTGCCAAGATGCAACGGCGGGCGTCGGTTAGAAGGGGAAGTCTCCAAAATAGGAC